>JAIRPB010000123.1 GCA_031257305.1 Azoarcus sp. | reverse complement strand
ACACACCAGCAGGGTGTGTTCCCCTACGCCGAGTTTGTTTGTTTCGCTTTCAATGCGTAGGCCGGCTTTGGTGAGGAGGTGCGTGAAAGCGTCTGAACGGTAAAAGCGGCTGTTGCCGTTGGCGAGGGCGGTGAAATAGAGTGAGCCTGCTACGAGGCTGAATTCTCCGGCAGGGTAGGTCTGGCGGTCGCAGAAGGGTTCTAAGATGCACACCTTTGCGCCGGGTTTCATCGCTGTGCGGATTTTGCTTAGGATGGAGACGACTTGTTCTTCTGAAAAACAGTCTAGGAACTGGCTCATCCACCAAATATCGGCTTCCCCCTCTGGCAACGGCGCGTCGCCCAACATGTCTACGCCGATGCCGCGAATACGGTCCGCGCCCGGTTTGCCGATAAGGTTTTTTTCGAGTAACGCGACTTGCGGCGGCAAATCCAGCACGGCCACGCGCACGTTAGGGTCATGCGCCACACAGCGTAGCGCCCATTTTCCGGTATTGCCGCCAATGTCATACAAAAGGCGGGGGCGCAGTTCAAAAACGGGTTTTAGCGCCGCGCCAAACGCCGCGTCAGAATAAAAGTGGTCAAACGCGAACCAGCTTGTTTTGGCCGGCTCTGGCAATTGGGATAACGCAGGGTAAATGGTGGGCCAGTTGCCGAAAACGCGCAGCCCGGCGGGCTGGCCGGTTTTAAGCGCCTCGGTGAGTTTTTCCATGCCGGAGTAACAAACATCCCGGACAAAATCAAAGTTGGCTACGGTCATGGTGTTGCCCAATAAAAACTTGCCCGCCCGCCCCAGATAAAAACGTCCGTTTTCATGGAGGAGGATGCGCCCGACAGTGCCCATTTCTAGCAATAGGTTTGCGGCATAGGCGGAAATGCCGCACTTATTGGCGACTTCTTCGGGCGTGGCGCCTTCATCCTGCTCATTGAGAAACGCCAGAACGCCGAAATCGAGCATGGAGCCGACGGCTTGGAAAACAATGGGCGCAAAGGCAATGCGCTGTGCTTCGCTAATGGCGTCAAGCGGGGAAAGGTCGTTGTCGGCAATCCGTTCGCAGGGCGAAGTTAGGCGGGCAGTAGCGGTTTGGGACATGTTTTTTAAGGTTCCTGTTCGTCAAGCCAATTGATGAAATGCTGGAGCGTTCCGGGCAACGGCGCTTCAAATACGAGCGTCTGGCCGTTTTCGGGATGGGTGAAAGTGAGTTTTGCCGCATGCAGGAACATCCGCCGTAACCCTTTGCCCGCCAGACTGCCGTTGAGCGCGAAATTGCCGTATTTGTCATCCCCCGCGAGCGGAAAGCCGAGATGCGCTAGATGTACCCGGATTTGGTGCGTCCGCCCCGTTTTGAGTTCAATGTCGAGTAGGCTGTATTGTTGCCAGCGTTTGCACAGACGCACGATGCTGTGCGCCGGCTTGCCTTCTTCGCTCACTTTTACGCGGCGCTCTCCTGTTTCTGTGAGGTATTTGAACAGCGGCGTGCGCACATGTTGCAGCGGGTTGGGCCATCGCCCCGCAACCAGTCCCAAGTAATGCTTTTCAACGGTGCCGGCCCGCATCATGTCATGAAGCGCGGCTAATGTTGTGCGCCGTTTTGCCACAATGAGCAGGCCGGACGTATCGCGGTCAAGCCGGTGCGCGAGTTCTAGCGTTTTTAGTTCTGGGCGCTGGGCGCGCAATTGTTCGATAACGCCGAAACTGATGCCGCTTCCGCCATGCACGGCGCGGCCGGCAGGTTTGTTGATTACGATTAAATAATCATCCTCAAACACCACGGGCAGCGGCTCTCCCGCTGGCACAAAGGCAGGCTGCGCGGCGGGTTCAGACATTCTTAACGGCGGGATACGGACTTCGTCGCCTAGTGCCAAGCGGTAGGTTTGCCGCACCCTATGGCCATTTACACGAACGCTGCCGCTACGCAGGATGCGGTAGAGATGGCTTTTGGGTACGCCCTTTGCCGTGCGCAGAAGATAATTGTCAATCCGTTGCCCAACGGCGGATTCATCAATTTTCTCGTGCCTAACCGCAATGTTTTCTTTGCCTTGAACCATCTTCGTGAATATAATCCGTCCGCTTTGGTTGGCCGCGGCCAGCATGCCAAGCGCCGGAAGGCGCTAAAAATGACGATGTCTGGAATCATGCGCACACCGACCCACGCACCTTGCCATACTGCCGAAAGGCGATGATGGTAACGCAAGTTTCCTTTCCTACACAGCGCAGCCTTAGTCGCTGCATATGCAACGCGCAGTACGCATCAGACGCAGATACACCGGTTCTTGCCCGTTGCCATCCGGCAATGGCAGGAACAAAAGCAGAACGACCGAACAACCCATCACAACCCATTGATTGGATGAGAACAGTCCGACATAGCCTTTTCTGAACACCCGGACCAACGCGATGGCGTTGCTGGCCGTGTCTGCCCGTGCGTATGGGCGCGGGAGAACGACCTACAATGAAACGCATGCTTTTTAACGCGACACAGGCCGAAGAGTTACGTGTCGCAATCGTCGACGGCCAAAAACTGATTGACCTCGATATTGAATCGGCCAACAAGGAAGAACGTAAAAGCAACATCTACAAAGCCACCATCACCCGCATCGAACCCGGGCTGGAGGCCGTTTTTGTTGACTATGGCTCGGAGCGCCCCGGATTTCTTCCTTTTAAGGAAATTGCCCGTTCCTTCCTAAAACCCGGCGCGGGCAGCAACATGCGCGAAGCCGTGCGCGAAGGGCAAGAAATTATTGTCCAAGTCGAAAAAGACGAGCGCGGCAACAAAGGCGCGGCGCTCACCACCTATGTATCGCTGGCCGGCCGCTACCTTGTGCTGATGCCCAACAACCCACGCGGCGGCGGCGTCTCGCGCCGGATTGAAGGCGAAGAACGCACCGAACTGCGCGAGATTATGGAGCAGCTCGAAGTGCCGCAAGGCATGAGCCTCATCGCACGGACTGCCGCCATTGGGCGGGGGATTGAAGAACTGCAATGGGACCTTGACTACCTATTGCACCTCTGGGCGGCGATTGAGAGCGCGGCGCAAGAACAAAACGGCGCCTTCCTCATCTACCAAGAAGGCAGCCTCGTTATCCGCACAATCCGTGACTACTTCCAGCCCGACATTGGCGAAATCCTTATCGATACCGATGACATCTATAAACAGGCTTACCAGTTTATGGGCCATGTCATGCCGGCCAATGTGCATTGCGTGAAGCGTTACAGCGACGATGTGCCGCTTTTCTCGCGCTTCCAGATTGAGCACCAAATCGAATCTGCCTACTCCCGGCAAGTCAACCTCGCCTCCGGCGGGGCCATCGTCATCGACCATACCGAGGCGCTGGTAGCTATCGACGTAAACTCCGGGCGTTCTACCAAAGGCGCGGACATTGAAGAAACCGCGTTGCGCACGAACCTTGAAGCCGCTGAAGAAATCGCCCGCCAGCTTCGTTTGCGCGACTTGGGCGGTCTCATTGTTATTGACTTCATCGACATGGAGTCTGCCAAAAACCAGAGAGAAGTCGAAAATTGCCTGCGCGACGCCCTGCGTTACGACCGCGCCCGCGTACAAACCAGCAAAATCAGCCGTTTCGGCTTGCTCGAACTCTCCCGCCAGCGTTTGCGTCCCGCGCTTGCCGAAACCAGTTACATCACCTGCCCACGTTGCACCGGCACCGGCCACATCCGCAGCACAGAATCCTCGGCACTGCACATCCTGCGCATCCTTGAAGAAGAGGCGATGAAAGAAAACACCGCCGAAGTCCGTCTGCAAGCGCCGGTGGATGTCGCCACCTTCCTGCTCAACGAAAAGCGGGTTGATATTGCGAGAATCGAGTTCCGCCACAAAATACAAATCATCATTGTGCCCAACCGTCATATGGAAACCCCGGCGCACGAAATCACCCGTCTGCGGCACGACCAAGCCAACCAAGAAGAGAACCCGTCAGCCAGCTACCAGCTTGTCCAGCAGCCTGCCGAAGAAATATCGGTTGGCGGCAGCCGTCCCAGCGACAAACCCGCGCGCGCCGAAGCCGCCGTCAAATACGTCCCGCCGATGCAGCAGCCTACGCCCGCCAAGCGACAGGCAGACGGCTCCACCCAAGGACTCATTGCCCGGCTCATGAGTTGGTTTATGGGCAGGTCCCGCCCCGCCGCCGCCGGGGAGACCGCCGCCAAACCCGCGCAAACCCCGCCGGAGGTGCGCGTGCGCGGCGAACAGCGCAATGGACGCCGGAACAACGGCGGCGACGAACGGGGACAACGCGGCAAACGCGAAAACAGCCGTGACCGCACCGAAAAAAGCGCCCTCGCCGCCGCAGACAAACCGCAACGCCCGCCCAAAGGCGAACGCGCTGAGCGTGGCGAACGTGGCGAACGTGGTGAACGCAACGAACGTAGCGAGAACCGCGAGAGCCGCCCGGAACGCCCCGAAGCCCCCGCGCGGGGCGCAAGAAATGCCGAAGGCCGCCGCCGGGATAGAAACGCCGCACTGGAGGAACGCGAAAAGACGCTGCCGGACTCCCCCCGCACGGCACTGCCCACAGAACCCGCCGCACACGTGCCGAAAACCGAAGAGCCAGCCGCCCCGGAAGCCAGCGCCGACACTACCTCTGAAAAACGCCATCGCCGTGGCCGCCGCCGTGGCAAACGCCCGTCTGATGCCCCTGAAGCCGGTAGCCCTTTTGAGTCTGCCGACGGCACGGACGAGCCTACAGAAGCCGCCGTTGACGAGCGTCCCGCTCTCCTCCCGGACGCCACGCCTCGCGCCCCGGCCAGAACGCCCCGTCAGCCACGGAGGACGCCCGTTTCCCAAGAAGCCATCCCCCTGCCGCTTCTTCAGGAAAACGACCCGCTCGCCCAAACGTCTAAGCCCGCCGTCGAAATCTCCCCGGCCCCCGTGCCGGACATCGCGCCAGTGGAAAAGCCCGTTCCGGCAAGCATGGCCGTTGCACCGGAGACAAACCGCCCGTTAGAAGAAGCCGTCCACGCTTTGGAAAAAGCAGCACAAGTGTTGCAAGGGTTGGGGACCGAGCAGACGAAAAGCCCGATAGCCTCTTTAGAAGAAACAGGGCTGGTCATGATTGAAACCCGCCCGGAAACCCCGTTCATCCCTGCTGCGCCCCAAGAACCCGCCCGCCGGGGACGCAAACCCAAACCGGCCACAGCCGCCGTCACGGATGAGCCGTTGCAACAGGTTGAGACGCATAAAGATTAAAGCGAGGGGCGGTTTGGGTTTCGCCCCGCATGCCGGTGGGACTCGCTGTGGACGCCGTGGGCGGCGTCTACGGCGAGACCCACAAGATTTCTCTGCCGTCATGTTTTCTTTGGCGTTATTCCAGGCAAAGCGATGCATGCCGAAACCCGGCTCTATTGGATGCTTACGGCGCAACGTTTAACATTTCGCCCCAGAACCCCAAAAAGCAACACTTTTTCCCAACAAAAAGCTAACACGAGGCACAAAAGCGAGTATCCTGCCACGCGGTTGTCGATTCAAAGCGTTGTCCCTGTGGTGTCTGTGCTGTTGCGTGAGTGCCTGACAGGATTCCCTCGATACGTTTCTTGATCGTCCAGTCTCGCCGGGCGCAAAGCTCGGTCATGTGCAACTTTTGCTTTTCACAGGAATCTTCAATGAGTACACAAACCGGCACAGTCAAATGGTTTAATGACGCCAAAGGTTTTGGTTTTATCACCCCCGAACAAGGCGGTGATGATCTTTTCGCCCATTTCAGCGAAATCAAGGGTAAGGGCTTCAGAACGCTTGCTGAAAACCAGCGCGTAGAGTTTGAAGTCAAAACCGGCCCCAAGGGGCTACAGGCGGCGAATATCCGTCCGCTATAAACCAAATGTAGTTTGCATCAAACGCGGCCTACGGGTCGCGTTTCTCTTTTCTAAATCAGAAAAAATACAATATGCCTCCGGCGTTTTCCCCTCCACTTTCTAACTTATCTACGCTATGCGCGTGACCAACACATCATGAGTGAAGTTCCTCCCTCCACCGCCACGCCTCCCTCGTTTGAGCAACTGGGCCTCCCCGCTAATTTGCTCTCAACGCTGGCTGAAGTTGGCTATGAAACCCCCTCTCCCATCCAAGCGGCCTGTATCCCGTATTTGCTTGAGGGGCGCGACCTCCTTGGCGAAGCCCAGACAGGGACGGGTAAAACCGCCGCTTTCGCTTTGCCTATTCTCGCTAAACTTGACCTTGCTAATGCTTACCCGCAAGTGTTGGTGCTGACTCCCACCCGCGAACTGGCGCTTCAGGTTTCTGAAGCCTTTGCCAAGTACGCACGCAAACTGCATAACTTCCATGTGCTGCCCATTTACGGCGGCCAGAGCATGGTGGTGCAGTTGCGGCAACTCAAGCGGGGCGTACACGTTATTGTCGGTACGCCCGGCCGGGTGATGGACCACCTTGAACGCGGCAGTCTCAAGCTGGATGCGCTCACAACGCTGGTGCTTGATGAAGCTGACGAAATGTTGCGCATGGGCTTCATCGACGATGTTGAATGGATTCTCCAGCACACGCCCGAAGAACGCCAAACCGCGCTGTTTTCAGCCACCATGCCTTCCGCCATCCGTGGCGTTGCGCACCGCCATTTGCGCAATCCTGAAGAAGTGCGCATCCGTGCTGCTACGTCGACAGTCGAAAAAATCAGCCAACGCTATTGGCTGGTGCGCGGCGTCGATAAGCTCGATGCCCTCACCCGCATTCTGGATGCGGAAGAAAAACTCGATGCCGCTCTCGTGTTTGTGCGGACGAAAGTCGGCACGGAAGAACTGGCGGATAAGCTCGCCGCACGGGGTTATGCCGCCTCCGCGCTCAACGGGGATATGACCCAAGGGCTGCGTGAGCGCGTTATCGAACAGCTCAAAAACGGCGCGCTCGACATTGTGATTGCCACCGACGTGGCGGCGCGGGGCATTGACGTGCCGCGTATTAGCCACGTTATCAATTACGACATTCCCTACGATACCGAGGCTTATGTCCACCGCATTGGCCGCACAGGGCGTGCCGGCCGCGAAGGGACGGCCATTTTGTTTGTCGCGCCACGCGAGCGGCGGATGCTAACAAGCATCGAGCGCGCTACCCGCCAGCCGATTGAGCCTATCGCGCTGCCCCGCCGCGAGGATGTTTCTAGCTTGCGTATTAGCCAGTTCAAGCAAAAAGTGCTTGATACTTTGGCAAGCCCGGACATGGAATTGGGCTTTTTTACGAATGTCATCGACGAAATCATTGAAGAAAATGACCTTTCTCCCAATGAAATCGCCGCCGCGCTGGCCTATCTTGCCCAAGCCGACCGCCCGTTGCAGGTTGAAGAAGAAGGCCGGGGATGGGAACAGGCAACCTCGCTGGTCCCGCAAGGCCGGCCGCCACGCGAAGAGATTTTCACCACCGGTGCGCCGCGCTCACGCGCACGGCGCGGGGAACCGGCCCCGGTCCAGAAGTTCTCGGACAACAAACAACTGCGTTACCGTATTGCCGTAGGCCGGGAACACGGGGTAACCCCCAAAGAAATCGTGGGCGCATTGGCGAACGAGGGCGGCATTGAAGGGCGTTTTATTGGGCAGATAGACCTTTTTGATGATTTCTCCACGGTTGAACTGCCCGCCATGTCTGCCGATTTGATTTCCGCGCTAGGGCGTATCTATGTGTGTAACCGCCAGCTAGAAATACGCCCGGTCGGTGACGACGAAAATATACCGACGCGCCGCCCCCCGTTTGGCGGCTCGCCGCGCCGCGAAGAAAAATCTTTCCAAAAGCCTTGGGAGAAACGAGGCGGGCGCGACGACTCTTCCCAGAAGCCTTGGGAGAAACGGGGCGGGCGCGACGGCTCTTCCCAAAAGCCTTGGGAGAAACGGGGCGGCCGTGACGATTCTTCCCAGAAGCCTTGGGAAAAACAGGGGGGCCGCGACGAAAAATGGACGAGCTACCGGAGCGACAGCCCTCCCCGCAAAAACCCCTTTCAGGAAGCCCGCGCTTGGGAAAATAATCCGCCGAGTTGGAAAAAACGGCGGGGGCATTCATAAACGGCAGGCGGTACAACTTCCGCTTCATGCCTTGCCATCACCCTAAAGCAATGTAAAAGTAAACCGTACTTTACATTTTTATATATTGTGTTGGTATGGCTTACCTCTCCCGTGCGCTGGAACGCAAGTTCCTGCATTTGAACGGTTTTTTTAAGGCGCTTTGGGTCACAGGGGTGCGGCAGGTGGGCAAAACCACAATGCTGCGGCATCTGGCAGAGGGGCAGGGGCGCGCACCTATGTATCCTTGGACAATCTAGCAGCGCGGGCTTTGGCACAATCCGACCCGGCGCTGTTTTTCAGGCGTACAAACCTCCCATCATCATCGATGAGGTGCAGTGCGCGCCGGAACTCTTTGGGCATATCAAAATTCTGTGCGATGCCTCCGTTCGGAAGTTTTCCGTACTGGATAAAGCGGGCGCGGTACGTGTGGGGACGGCGGCATCGTTTGTTTGTCCGAGGAGGTTGTCCCCATTGATGCGCAGAACTGTTTTATTCCGTGCTCGGTGCTGTAGGCATTAGGCCACTGTTCGATGGGCTTGCTTATCCTCGGGCGTGAAGCGTTTTTCGGCTCATATCAAACGCTTGTCACATACATAGTGCACAATGCCCCAGAACTGCATCCTCTATCCGCATAGATAAATGGAATATTTTCAACACACCGGAAAAACAACACAGCGCAGCAATCCGTACCGCCCCGTATAATGCTGGCCTTTTGCACCAACCGGGCATCTTCGTTTTTATATCCTGACGGAATCGATAACATGAAACTACAAGTCAAGAAACTCGCGGACATTGACGTGCGTAACAAAAAAGTATTCATCCGCGCTGACCTCAACGTGCCGCAGGATGAAGCCGGCAACATCACCGAGGACACCCGCATCCGCGCTTCCGTGCCCACTATCCGGCATTGCCTTGACCAAGGCGCGGCGGTGATGGTCACGTCCCACCTAGGCCGCCCCTCCGAAGGCAAAATCACCCCGGAGGACACCCTCGCCCCCGTCGCTGTGCGCCTTGGGCAACTGCTGGGGCAGCCCGTCAAACTGATTGCCAATTGGGTCGACGGCGGTTTTACCGTTGAACCCGGGCAAATCGTGCTGTTGGAAAACTGCCGCTGCAATGTCGGGGAAAAGAAGGATGACGAGGCGCTTGCTAAGAAAATGGCGGCGCTGTGCGACATCTACGTGAATGATGCGTTTGGCACCGCGCACCGTGCCGAAGCCACCACGCACGGCATTGCCCGCTTCGCGCCCGCCGCGTGTGCCGGTTTTTTGATGAGCGCCGAAATTGACGCGCTCTCCCGTGCGCTCGGCAATCCCAAACGCCCGCTCGTGGCCATTGTTGGCGGGGCAAAAGTGTCGAGCAAACTCGTTATTCTCAAGTCTTTGGCGGAGCGGGTCGACCAACTCATTGTGGGCGGCGGCATTGCCAACACCTTTTTGCTGGCATCGGGCAAACGCATTGGCGAATCGCTTGCCGAACCCGATTTAGTCAAAGAAGCGCACGCCGTCATGGATATGATGCGTGCGCGTGGCGCTGAAGTCCCTTTGCCCACGGATGTGGTGGTGGCTGACGAAGTCTCGGCGCTGGCCCGTGCCAACAAAGTGCCTATCGACGAGGTCGGCCCCCACGACCGCATCCTAGACATTGGTCCCAAGAGCGCCGCGTACCTGGCAAACATCGTGGCGAATGCGGGCACCATCGTCTGGAACGGTCCCGTTGGCGTGTTTGAGCACCCCCAGTTCGCGGGCGGGACCAAAATGCTTGCCTCGGCCATCGCGCACTCACAAGCCTTCTCCATTGCCGGCGGCGGCGACACGCTGGCCGCTATCGCTAAATTCGACATCGCCAACGATGTTGGCTACATCTCCACAGGCGGCGGGGCTTTCCTTGAATTCTTGGAAGGCAAAACCCTGCCAGCCATTGCCGCGCTGGAAGCCCGTTCAAACAAATAAAAATCCAGCGCCCCATTCCCCCCAACAGACGAGCAATACCTATGAGTCTTATTTTTACCGGCCAAGTTGAACTGAAAACCGTTTTCTATGGCACTCCCGGCAACCCGGTTATTCTTCTCATCCAAGGGCTAGGGACGCCGCTTACGCGCTGGCAGCCCGCCCTCATCGAAAAACTCGCCGCTACGGGTTTTCGCATTATTACGTTCGATAACCGCGACATTGGCCTATCTACCCGTCTGGATGACCTCGGCTTGCCTGACATCCACCGTCTGATGAGCGCCCAGTCCTTTACGCTGCCGTTCCCCGGGCTGATGCCGAGCATGATTCCTCCCCTGCCATACAAACTGGCGGACATGGCGGGTGACGCAATAGGCTTGCTCGATGCCATCGGAATTAAATCGGCACATATTGTTGGCGCGTCGCTTGGCGGCATGGTGGCGCAAATCATCGCCAGCAATCACCCGGAACGCTGCCTGTCGCTGACTTCCATCATGTCATCAAGCGGCAACCCCCTGCTGCCCCCGCCCACGCCTGCCGCCCTGCATGCCTTATTCGCGCCGCTGCCGGGCGAGCGCGATGAAGCCTCGTTGGTTGAGGACAGCATCTGGCGGCAAAAGGTATTGATGAGTCCCGGCTATCCCACTTCGGACGACGATTTACGCGCCATGTTTACGGCTGAATACCGGCGGCATGGTTTCCACCCCACAGGCATCATCCGGCAGCTTGCCGCGCTTCTTGCGGCGGGCGACCGCAGGTCAAAATTGATGACCATCCAAACGCCCACCGTCGTTTTGCACGGCGAGGATGACCCGCTCATCAACATCGCATGCGGTCGTGACACCGCCTCGCTCATCCCCAACGCAGAATTCCGCGCCATTCCCGGCATGGGGCACGATTTTCCCAACGGGCTGGCTGATGAATTCGCTTCCGCCATTCTGACAGCCGTCAGCCGTGCCGGATAAGATAGCCTCCCGGCGGGGATATGCAGTCGCAATCTTATTATCCGGGCGCGATACCGCTATCCCTTTATCTCCATTTCCCTTGGTGTGTGCGCAAATGCCCTTATTGCGATTTCAACTCGCACACGCACCGCGACGGCAATATCCCATTCACCGATTGGCATAACGCTGTTCTGGCTGATTTAGACGCCGCTTGCCCGCAGATTGAAAACCGTAGCATCCACAGCCTCTACATTGGCGGCGGTACGCCTAGTCTGTTGCCGCCTGCGATATTGGCAAGATTGCTCGATGGTTTGCGCGAGCGTCTGCCCATTGCGCCAGACACTGAAATCACTCTCGAGGCGAACCCCGGCACAACGGACGCCGCCCGTTTCCACGCATTTGCCAAGGCAGGGATTACCCGGCTATCGCTGGGCATACAGAGTTTTGATGACGCGCTGCTCCAGCGCATCGGGCGCATCCACAGCGGGCGTGCCGCGCACGAGGCGTTAGAAGCCGCGCTAGGCTGCTTTGAGAAAGTCAATATCGACCTCATGACGGGGCTTCCCGGCCAAACAGATGCCCAAGCCCAAGCTGACTTAGAAACGGCAATCGCCTCCGGCGTCCGGCATCTTTCCTGCTATAGCCTGACCCTCGAACCCAACACCCCGTTTGCGCAAGCCCCGCCAGAATTGCCCGATGAGGACCAAGCCGCCGACATGCAGGACAGCGCCGAATCGCGCCTTATCGCGGCGGGTTTTGAGCATTACGAAGTTTCCGCTTTTGCCCGTGCGGGGCATGAATGCCGCCATAACCTCAATTACTGGCAGTTTGGCGATTACCTAGGGTTAGGCCCCGGCGCGCACGGCAAATTAACCACACCAAACGGCATCCTGCGCGAAGTGCGCCACAAACACCCTTCCCGCTACCTTGAAGGCGCGGCGCGGGGCGATTTTATCCAGTTGCGGCATCAGGTCGGCCCTGAAGAACTGCCGTTTGAATTTATGATGAATGCCCTACGCCTCCCAGAAGGCGTCCCCGCCGCGTTACTGACAGAGCGAACGGGGTTACAGCCAGAAAGCATAGCCGCACAACTAGACGGCGCACGACGCGCGGGTTTGCTGGATACCTCCCCAGATGTCTATCGCGCAACGCATCAAGGGTTACGGTTTTTGAATAACCTTTTGCAGATTTTTTTGCCAGAGCGGTAGAGGTAATGCAGCAGCACAAGCGGACGTGAAGGGATTCGGGGCGCGGTTTATTTTCCCCGTTTCCCAAACTCCGAGCGCCCCGCAAAATCCCGTGCAAACTGCCACGCGATGCGGCCTGAACGTGAGCCGCGCATCAGCGCCCATTGCAGGGCCTCTTGCCGCGCTTCTTCAAGCTGTGCTTTGGGGATGCCAAAAACTTTCAGCCAGTGGGCGGCAATTTCAAGGTATTCATCCTGCCCAAACGGGTAGAACGAGAGCCACAGCCCAAAACGGTCCGAGAGGGACACTTTTTCTTCCACGGCTTCGCCGGGATGGATTTCGCCGTCAGCGTGGCGGGTGGCGAGGTTCTCGTCGTGATACTCCGGCATCAGGTGGCGGCGGTTGGACGTAGCGTAAATCAGCACGTTGTCCGCTAGGCCGGACACGGAACCGTCCAGTGCGCTTTTGAGCGCCTTGTAGGCGGCGTCACCTTCCTCAAAAGAGAGGTCGTCACAAAACACGATGAACCGTTCTGGGCGATGGGCAACCAGTTCCATGATTTCCGGCAAATCTGCCAAATCGCTTTTATCAATTTCAATAACACGTAGCCCTTTGTCGCCGTATTCGTTAAGCAAGGCTTTAACGAGCGAGGATTTGCCAGAACCGCGCGCCCCGGTCAGCAAAACATTGTTGGCGCGGCATCCGGCCAGAAATTGTTGCGTATTGAGTTGGATACGAGATTTTTGCTCGTCAATGTTCCGCAAGTCCCGCAAACGGATAACCGAAGGCATTGTGACGGGTTGCAAACCGGCGCGGCCATGATGCCGCCGCCACAAAAAAGCGCGGGCGGCGTTCCAGTCAGGCGCTTGGGCGGGGGAGGGCAGGATGGCTTCCAGCCGCTCTAGGATGCGTTCGGCGCGGGAAAGCAGGTGCTCAACTATTTCATTCATTGTTTGTATTCCAGTTTTGAGCGGGATTTCATTTATTCAGAATGGGAAGCGGCTTTTCAGCCGTTATACTTGCCGACTCCGAAATCCCAAAGAGTTTACCTTCTCCTTGCCCATGAATCCGTTTTCTCTGAAGCCTACGTTTTTTAATACACGTTTAACCGCCACGGTTTTTGTGGTGATGGCAGTTGTTGCGATGTCTGCCGCTTGTACGCAAGCCCGCCGAGTGCCAGAAACGGGCGAGGACGCTGTTCCCGTTGTCTCAAGACACCCCGTCTGCACGGAATGTGCCGCGCCGGATAGCTCCGCCCCAAAAATTCCGGGATGGCGTTCGTCTGTTTGGGAGGAACTGCCCGGATGGGATAACGACGATTTAGGCGAAGCGTGGCCCGCGTTTCTTGAATCCTGCCGTGCAATTGGGCGAAAAGCCGAATGGCGGGCTGTCTGCTCCGCCGCCCGTGCGCTGCCCGAAACGCTGCCTCACCAAGAAGCGCGTTTGTTTTTCGAGCGGCATTTCACCCCTTGGCAGTCCGTGGCCCATGACGGCAGCACACAGGGACTCATCACAGGCTATTTTGAGCCGCTCATCCGTGGTAGCCGCAGGCAGCAGCCCGATATGCGCTGGCCTGTTCTCGCGCCGCCGGACGACATGCTCACCAGCAGTTCTGTAGCGGCCTATCCAGAGCTGAGAAAAATGAATCTGGTAGGGCGTCTGGCGGACGGGAAAGTGCTTCCTTATTGGACCCGCGCAGAACTGGAAAAACGCTGGGACGAAGGCCGCTTGCCTGCCCGCGCCCTATTTTGGGCGGAAGACCCGATTGACCTTTTTATTCTTCAAATACAAGGTTCTGGCCAGATTGAATTGCCTGACGGCAGCAGGGCGCGCGTGGGTTTTGCAGAACACAACGGGCATCCATACCGTTCTATCGGGCGCTGGCTGATTGACCGTGGCGAACTCACCTTCAGCCAAGCGTCAATGGAAGGCATCCGCCAATGGGCGCAGCGCAACCCGCATCGTCTCCAAGAATTGCTCAACAGCAACCCGCGATACGTCTTTTTCCGTGAGTTGCCCATCAGCGGCGGGCCGGTTGGCGCACTCGGCGTACCGCTCCACGCTGGCCGTAGCATTGCCGTGGACCCCAGCCATATCCCGTTAGGCGCGCCGGTATTTCTTGCCACAACCCAGCCGCTGTCGGAAGAGCCGCTCAACCGCCTTGTGATGGCGCAAGACACAGGCAGCGCGGTAAAAGGCGCCGTGCGCGCCGATTTTTTCTGGGGCTTCGGTTCCCAAGCCGGCGAACAGGCCGGCAGGATGCGCCAGCAGGGAAAAATATGGATTCTGCGCCCCAAGGCGGCAGGGGAATGAGGTAGCGGCAAGAGCCTTATTATGCCAATGGCTCATCATTTTATGCCATTTTGTGCCCCTTTCCACTAGTGGGAGAGGGTGGCGAGAAGCGCCGGGAGAGGGGCGACGCCGAAAGGCGTCTGGAAGGTAGGGCAAGCAGGATGCTTGCCTTACCTTTGTGCGCAGATGCAAGCCCCCGAAACCCTAGAAAAGCAGCCTTTTAGGCTTTATACAAAGTG
>JAIRPB010000089.1 GCA_031257305.1 Azoarcus sp. | reverse complement strand
TTGGGCTGTAGGTGGTAAATATTTGCTGGATGTTGGCGAGTGTGTTGTCAGCGGTAAAGCTCAAATCTCGGAATACGGCGTAGCGGGGTTGGGATTGGGCGATTTGGGTAATGATTGTGTTATCTACGGTTTCAAAGCAAGCAATAAGCTGGTTGCTATTAACGATGAGAACGGTTTTATCTTTAATCTGTTTAGGTTCTATTTTGCTTGATAAAGGAATACCGAGTTCTAGCATGACTTGAAACAATAAATCTTCTGGCGTCCGGTTTTCTTTAATGTTGTTCATTAACAATTCGATGTTGCACTGAAAATAATCTTGCGGGGTGTAGTAGACGTCTTTCATGTTGCTGCTGTCGAGTTTGAGAACTCTAAAGCCGATGTCTAAATTTTTTGCAGTGGGCGAGTGAGTTTCTTTAATTTCTGCGCCGGCACGGCGGATGCGTTCTTTACCGATTTCACAGATATTTTTGTAGCCCGCTTTGAATGCCTCGCTGTTTTCGTCCGTTAATTCAGGTAACTGCACCATAATGAATTGGCGTTTGCCGCCATCCTCGGCGTTGAGTTGCATCACGGCGTGGGCGGTGGTGGCAGAGCCGGAGAAAAAATCGAGGATGATGTCACCCTTCGTAGCAAACGACTGGACGTGTTCTTTTATAATGCTGACTACTTTTGGTGTTTCAAAGGGAATTTTCATTTCAGCTAACATATCATTATCGCTTCCCCCAAAATAAAGCAGGGAGGGAATATTTTCATTCATGTTTTCGCTTAATAGATACTTGCGCCGGGGTTGCGTAGTTTCGTCCTCGCCAAAACAAACCATATTGGCCGCTAATAACTGTTTCATCGTGGCTGACGGATTACGCCATCCTTTAGCTGGAACAGGGCAAGGTTTTTTTGTAATAGGATGGATAAGCGGTACAAAATAGTCATCAGGTGCTTTTTTATTGTTTGGCCATGCCATTGAGACAGTTTGATAAACATCACCGTTTACGTCGATATAGTGATAAGCCTTTTCCCCGCCACTCAAATCTTTTTGTGTGTTAATCCATTCTTGAAATTCTTGGTTAGCGTCTTTGAGTGTAAAAGTTTGGCTGATTTTGTTAAAAATTTGCGTTGCTTTTTTTAACATCATTTTGGCATTCTTTTTTGGGCGAACTATCTTACAATTTAAGAAAAACGCTTCTTTGTTTTTTGCGAATGCTACAATGTATTCATGTTGATAGGAAATCCCCTTTGCGTCCCCTTTCGGGTTTCGTTTATCCCAAATAATCGTTCCAAGGTCGTTCATCTCTCCAAACACTTCTATACATATCTTTTGCAGGTTTGTTATTTCGTGTTCATCCATATTGATAAGAATAATTCCGTCGTCTGTTAGTAAATCCCTCGCAACGCGCAGACGAGGGTAAATCATATTCAGCCAGTCGGTGTGAAACCGCCCGTTACTGTCCAGATTTTTTAACATCCGGTTGCCGTCTCGGTCATATTGCCCATCGCGGGATAAAAAATCTTCTGCGTTCTCCGAAAAATCATCTTCGTATACAAAATCATTTCCCGTGTTATAGGGCGGGTCAATGTAAATCATTTTTACGCAGTTCAAATAGGTTTCGCGGAGGAGCTTTAATACATCAAGGTTATCGCCTTCAATATAGAGGTTTTGAGTGGTATCGAATTCGACGCTTTCCTCACGGCATGGCCGCAAAGTGGCGGCGATGGGCGCGTTAGCTAAGAGGAGAGATTTCTTTTTGTCCGGCCAAGTGAATTGGTAGCGTTCTTCTTTGCCGCTCATAACATGTGTGTTGATTTCTTGCTGTAATACTTCAGCATCCACCGCCCGGATAACCGTGCCGTTATCACTCACGGTTTCTGTGACGGCATTGGGAAATAATTTTGCCAGCGCCGAAAAGTTTTTATCAGCCATATCGGGGGTTAGCATTTTTAATTTACTCATAGCAGAGGGAAATGCGGTTTATGTGCCTTTGTATGTTTGCCTAAACAGGCGCTTTTATATATTTTGCACCAAAAAATTCCAGAATTTGGATATACTTTCGGCAAATTTGGATAATGGCTGTGAAATATCCCGTTTTGGGGTAGAACTCCTGGCGGGATTAGGAATTATTTATTGCTGTTGGTTTTAGCAGTTGACGCGCGTTGTTGATATAAAACCATTCCCCATTGTGCCATATCTGTACTTTGCCTTTTTCGTCGAAGCGCAGTTTTTCATCGGGGGAATCTAAATAGAACCATCCGGCATTGTTTCGGATTGGGGGTTCTGTGCCATCGGCATGTTCATCAGTGAGAACTGTGTCATTAAGAAGGACTTGGATAATGCCTTTTTTGTCGTATTTGGTTTGAACAGGTTTGATGAGACGGGGCGGGATAATTTCTTTCCCTTTATCGTCGAAATAACCATATTTTTGATTTTGGGCAACCAGTAGCAAATGAGGATTAACGGTAGCTAAGACGAGGTCAAACTTTGCGGGAATAATGAAATTGCCTTGGGTATCTATTACGCCCCACTTCCGGTTGACTTCGACTTTTGCCAGACCTTCGTGATTGAATTTTGTAGCCTTATCAAAAGTAGGGGTAATAATGATTTTGCCAGCTACGTCGACATAACCCCATTTCCCGTTGAACTGGACTGCGGAAAGCCCACTGCCCCAGATGCCTGAAACGGCATCAAACTCTGGGCGGAGCGTGATAAGCCCTTGGGCGTTGGCATAACCCCACTTTCCTTTTAATTTGACGGGAACCTGTTCACCGTTGAAATCGCCCACTTCATCAAAATCTAACTGGACCACGTCTTTATCTTTAAGATTAACGTAGCCCCATTTGTTGTTTCGGCTGACTTTGGCTAATCCGTTACTACCGAATTTCCCTGCCACGTCAAAACGGGGGGAGACGATGGTTTCTTTACTGCATTCGCCGTAATTGATTGAATAACCCCATGTGCCATTCTGGGAACGTTCTCTGACGGCGAGGGGGGCGAGTATGCTTTGGCAATACTCCATGCCGGGAGGCCATGCAGATTGCGCCTCAAGGCATTGTTTAACTTTTTTACAGCTAACGTTGGCTAAGGGGACGCTAATTGAGCCGGTTTCTATTTTGGGCAAAACCCAGAGCATAATAATGGCCGAAGTCACCAAAATGACAAGGATGAGAATCGGCAAGCGATATTTCATGATGTGCTCAGTTTTTTGTTGCGTTTGCATTTTACATCTTTTTTGCTAGTTAGGTGAGGATGAGACAAAAACAAAAAGACAGAATACACTGCTGTGCCGTGCGGGTTGCAGGGAGTCTCTACTGATTTTTAACGGTCGGATTATGAATTATTCTGTGAAAAATGTCGTGTTTTTTATCATTTTATTTTGGTGCTTGATGCCCGTTTTTTTGGCATCGGCGGCAGATGAGTCCTCCCTCAAAATAGAGAAAATCGGTTCTGGTTCGGAATGCCTGATTGTAGCGACTAACAAAAGCGCGGCACCAATGACCGTTACGGTTGGAATTACGACAAAGGCAATGGGACGGCGAAGCCAATCCGCCAAAAAATGGTTTTTGAAAGGCGTTGTTTCGCCGATTTCTACCAGCGAACTTGGGCGTTTTCCCACAGAAAACGAGCAGGCTTGCCGGGATGCCTATATTGTGGCTTTCCACAATATAGGGGATGCTTTTGCTGTGCCAGACAAACAATACAAATATCGGTTGCCTTTCAAAAAAGGGCTGGTTGTTCGCGTTACCCAAGAACCGAATGGCGTTTTAACAACCCATCGGGACGCCTTGACCCGTTACGCCGTTGATTTTGCCGTCCCGAAAGATACGCCCGTGCTGGCGGCCCGTGCGGGAACGGTGATTGGCGTGATAGACCGTTTTGAAAAGGGGCGTCCCGATCCAAAATTGGCTGAAACAACTAATCTCGTTTCGGTTATTCATTCCGACGGGACCTTTGCCCAATACGCGCATCTTGCCCGTAATGGGGTATTAGTCCGTCCCGGCGAACAGGTTGAAGCAGGGCAAATTATCGGCTATTCCGGCAATACGGGTTTTAGCGGCGGCCCGCATCTTCATTTTGATGTGCGTCAGGCGCGTATCCAAGCTAATGGGGCGGTTATGCAGGTATCGCTGCCTTTTAATTTTTATCGCCAGCAATCAGGGGAAAAAATCACGCTCCGGCAACGGATGCGGCTGACGGTAGACTAATCTTCGTCCTATCGTTTGAAAAAACGAAGATGTGCGCAAATGTTTTCCCGCATTTTTTTGGTTCTGGCATTCGTTCCCGCTCTGGCCGCAGCGCAGGATAGCCCCAGTGCGCCGCCGCCGTCAGCGCCGGCGGAGTCCGCTGCCCTGCCTTCGGATGTTTCTCCCAAACCGGAGCCGCCGAAGGCTGAAAAAAATGGGCGCGACACCTCCGGCTATCGTTTTCCCGCCATTACAACCACCGTTGCGGCCGCGCAGAACATGGCCTATGCGATGATTCTGCGCGACTACTGTGCAGACAAAAAAATACCGGATGATTTTGTGAGCGGGCAGTTGGCGCGATTTGGCAAGATAACGGGGCGGGAAGAAACCTGCCGGAGTTTGTTGGATTACTAAGGCGGCGAACTCGTCATTTTTGGGGATTCTCCCGAATTTGGGAGCCTGAAACCCTCTCCCTCGGGGAGAGGGGGCGCGAAGCGCCGGGTGAGGGAGTGACGCCGGAAGGCGTCTTTGCTGAGGCAGATAGCAGCGCGCTGAATTTGGGGACGTTAGGGCAACCTGCGGTTGCCATCCCCTCTCCCGCCCCTGCGGGGCACCCTCTTCCACAAGGGGAGAGGGAGGACCGTGCGGAGGGACGCCGTGGGCGGCGGGACGCCGTGGGGCGGCGGGACGCCGTGGGGCGGCGGGACGCCGTGAGGCGGCGGGACGCCGTGGGCGGCGTCCCCTACGGCCCCCCTTGTGGGAGAGGGAGGGCCGGGGCGTCCTTTGCGCTTTGATGGCTTGACGGCGGGAACGGTATCTACGTAAACCCCGCTGACGGCGGTTCCTTTTCCGTCGTGGATACTGCCTACTGTGCCCTTATCCGCGTTCCTTCTTTTAATTCTAGTTTTTCGCTTGTTTTGCCGCGTGTGTAGAAATCGATGGGGACGGACTGGTGGACGACTGCGCCTTTTTCGGTGACGGCGGCTTGGCGCACGTCGAAATGGAGGTGCGGGCCGTAGGTATAGCCTGTGTTGCCGGAGTAGGCGATGGCGTTTCCAGTGTTGACCCGTTGGCCGGGACGGACAAGCACACGGTGCGGCATGAGGTGCAGATACCAGCCGATGGTGCGGTCGGCGTGCATGATGGCGACGAAGTTTGCTTTGTCATCCAGCGCGGGGTCGGGGCCGCCGGCGGTGAAGGAGTCTTTTATGTCAATCACTGTGCCCTCACGCGCGGCGGTGACGAGCGTGCCTTCTGGGACGGCAAAATCAATGGCGTAGCGGCTGTGTTCGTTATTGTGTGTGGTGGGTTTTCCGCCGGGGCTTTGGGTCACGATAAATGGCGTGCCTTCCGCAAACGGCAGGCAGTAGCGGGCGTTTAAGTCGGGCAGGGCGTTGGCGTCGCCGGGAAGAAATGAATAGCGGTAATGAAAACGGAGCGGTTCCCAACGTTTGGTTTGGACGATGCTGACGAGGTCCAAAATGGAATCCGGCTCAATAACGAGCGTGAGCGGGAGGGTTTTATCGGGCTGAAAGTTATTGCCGGCCATGCTCATGGAAACCGTGACCGTTGCCGGGCCGCTGTTGATAGCCACAAACCGGACGGATTGCGGGGATTTGATTTGCTCAATCCAGAACGGGTATTCGCCGTCATTGCGCCGCTGTGCTGTTGCGGGTAGGCAAATGGACAGAATCAGGATAGCGGCAAGGAAGGGCTTCATCAGGCGGGGCAGGGCGTCCGTTTAAGGCATCTCGCACAAGCAGTGGATATAGACATGGCGCGGGTCATTCCAGCTGGCTAGGGATTTGAAATCATGGGTGATGCGTTTAACAAAAGCCTCTGCCGGGGCAGGCGTTGCCACGGTTGCGGATGAGCCGTCTTGCGCGAATAACTGCTGCATTAAAAGGCGCATGAACGGGACTTGTTTAACGGGCCACGTGACGGTGTAGCTTTGGAGATTGGCGCGTTTGGCGGCTTCAGCTAAGGCGGCGCTTAGCCCGCCAATTTGGTCGGCGAGTTTTAGGGAGATGGCATCTTGCCCGCTCCAAACCCGGCCCCGCGCAACGTGTTCGGCCTCGGCGGGTTCTATCTTGCGCGATTCGGCAACGATTTTGATGAAACGGCGGTAGATATGGTCAACGTCCAACTGCATGAGTTCTGCCGCTTCCGGCGTGAGCGGGCGTAGCCCGTCAGGCATGCCGGCCAGTGGCGAGGTGGTGACGCCATCGACGTTTAGCCCTAATTTGCCGAGCGTTCCAGAAAACTCCGGGATGAGGCCAAAAACGCCGATGGAGCCGGTAATCGTTAAAGGGGAAACAAAAATTTTGTCCGAGGCTGAGGCAATCCAATAGCCACCCGAAGCGGCTACGGAACTCATTGAAACGATAACGGGCTTGCCGGCCTGCTGGGTGAGCGCGAGTTCTTGCCGGATAACCTCGGACGCCCAGGCGCTTCCGCCGGGGCTATCGATGCGCAGGACGATGGCTTTAACTTGTTTGTCTTGGCGGGCTTCGCGGATGAGTTGGGCAAAACTGTCGCCGCCAACGGCGTCGGGAGAGGATTGCTCGCCGTCAACAATGTTGCCTTGTGCAACCAATACGGCAATGTGGGCGGGTTCTTGGCGTTGCTTGTTGCGGGCGATGCTGAGATAAGTTTCGGCGTCGATAAAGTGTTTATCGATAGATTGGCTGGTGTTGCCAAAGCGTTCTTTGATTCTCGCCTGCCATTGTTCGCGGGTAGAGAGGTAGTCAACTAATCCGGCGTTTTTTGCGGCAAGCGAGGAGTCCCCGGCGGCCGCCTTGAGCGCGTCAAGCGGCTTGTTGATATAGAGGTCGACTTTGTCCTGCGGCAGTTTGCGCGAAGCGGCAATCTCATTTTTAACGTGCCCCCACAGCCCCTCCAACAGTGTGCGGGTTGCCTCGCGGTCCTCCGGCGACATGTTGTTGCGGGTAAAGGGTTCGGCAAAAGATTTGTACTCGCCGGAGCGGAACACATGCACTTTGACGCCGAGCTTGTCGAGCGCGTCCCGGAAATATAGGTTGATGGCCGCGAGACCTTGCAGGAGCACAAAACCGTCGGGGGCGAGATGTATTTCATCGGCGGCGGAGGCGAGGTAATACTGGCCTTGGCTGAAGTGTTCGCCCCGCGCCAGTACGGGTTTGCCGGAGGTTTTGAAATCAAGGATGGCTTTACGCAGTTCGTCGTATTTAGCAAAACCGCCGCCTTCGAGTCCATCCGTTTCAATGGCAAGCAATTTAATTTGAGGGTCGTTTCTGGCGGCCTGCACGGCTTCAAGCAGATGCGGCAGGACGCTTTCTTTTGATGTTTCGCCCGAAAGAAAACTAAAAGACGGGTCGATGGTGGCCTGTTCAACGAGCGTGCCAGCAGGGCGTATCACCAGCACCGCGCCGTCTTTCGGCAGGGTATTTCCCGGCGACAAAATAGCCGCGACGATGAACACGACAAAAACCAACAAAATGAGGTTTCCGACGAGGCGGCGAGAGAAATCGACAAAACGCCAAAGACGGCCTAGCAGTTTGAAAATGAACCTAAACATCGAGGAATTTCCTCCTTATTGGGGACGCCGGAAAATGAGGTCCCATACGCCGTGGCCAAGTCGTAAGCCACGGTTCTCAAATTTGGTGAGCGGCCGGTAATCGGGGCGGGGCGCGAAACCTTGGGCGGTGTTCTGGAGCGGGCTGGCCGTGAGTATCCCAAGCATCCATTCTGCGTAATTTTCCCAATCTGTGGCGCAGTGGAGAATGCCGCCCGGCACGAGTTTTTCCGCCACAAGCCTTGCAAAATCAGGCTGGATTAAGCGGCGTTTGAAATGGCGGGCTTTGCGCCACGGGTCGGGAAAGAACACATAAATCCCGTCTAGCGCCCCGTCTGGAATCATGTCGCGCAGCACTTCAACCGCGTCGTGCTGGATGATTCGCAGGTTGGTGATGCCGCCTTCGGAGGCGAGCTTGCACAGTGCCCCCACGCCGGGGCTGTGCACCTCAATGCCAAGGTAATCAGTTTCAGGATGGGCCTGCGCGATTTTGGCGGTGGTTTCGCCCATGCCGAAACCGATTTCAAGAATTTTGGGCGCGTCCCGGCCAAAAGCGGCCGCGAGGTTAAGCGGCTCCGGGCGGTAAGGAATGCCGATGCGCGGCATCATCTCTTCCAGATAGCGCCGCTGTGCGGGGGACATGTGCCCCTGCCGCAAAACGTAACTGCGGATTGAGCGGCTGGAAAAAGGGTGTGCCGCAGAGGTTTCCGTGTCTTGGGCGGCGTCGCACGGGAAACCCATCATGAACCGATTAACCCCGTGAGCGGCGAACTAGGGTCGGCGATATACGCTTTTTTGGGCATCCGCCCCGCTAGCCAAGCGTCACGTCCCGCTTCGATGGCTTTTTTCATGGCTCCCGCCATGCGGATGGGGTCCTTCGCATGGGCGATGGCCGTGTTCATGAGTACGCCGTCACAGCCGAGTTCCATTGCGATGGTGGCGTCTGACGCAGTGCCCACGCCCGCATCCACAATGACCGGCACGTTGATTCGTTCGATGATGAGCGCGAGGTTCCACGGGTTCAGGATGCCCATGCCGGAGCCGATGAGCGACGCTAAAGGCATGATGGCCGCGCATCCGATGTCTTCCAGCATTTTGGCTTGGATGGGGTCATCGGCGCAGTAAGCCATGACCTGAAAACCTTCCTTCACCAGAATATTTGCGGCTTTCAGGGTTTCAGGCATGTTGGGGTAGAGCGATTGCGCGTCGCCGAGCACTTCGAGTTTGACCAATGCCGCGCCGTCCAGCAGTTCGCGCGCCAGGCGCAGGGTGCGGACGGCCTCATCAGCCGTAAAACAGCCAGCGGTATTGGGCAACAGGGTGAACTGGTCTGGCGGCAAAAAATCCAGCAGGTTGGGTTCCCCCGCGTTTTGGCCAATATTGGTGCGGCGGATGGCCACGGTCACAATCTGTGCGCCGCTGGCGTCTATAGCCGCCCGTGTTTGGGCGAAATCCTGATATTTGCCGGTGCCGGCGAGGAGCCGGGAAGAATAGTTTTTGCCTGCGATGGTCAAAAAATCGTTCATATCTAAGCCAGAAAACTAAGCCAAAAAAAGGCGGGTTAGCCGCCTCCGACAGCCGCGACAATCTCCAGCGAATCGCCTTCAGCCAGCAAGGTTTCGGCGTGGCGCGCACGGGGCACGATTTCGCCGTTTAACTCCACCGCCAGACGTGCTCCCGCCATCCCGCGCTGTTCAAGCAGCGTCAGCACATCCGCGCCGTCCGGCAAAGTCTCGGTTTGTCCGTTGAGAGTCACGTGAATCATGGGGCGATGATACTTTATGAGCGGGGGTACAAAACAGACGATGGTACAGCCTTGCCTAAAGCCGCCAAAGCGTCCGCCCGTCACCGGCTGTGGGAGGAAGAACCGATTTGATGTCGATAAGTACGCCTTGTCCCGAGCATTTCGCCAAAAGTTGCTGTGTGGGCATGTTGATGTAATCGCGGTGCGGGACGGCCAAAATGAGCACATCTGCCACGGGCAGGGAGTCCCATGAGGTCAGGGTAAGCCCATATTCGTGGCGGGCTTCTTCGTTGGAGGCGATGGGGTCATGGATGGCGACTTCGCAGCCGTAATCCCGGAGTTCATGAATGAGTTCCGCCACTTTGGAATTGCGCAAATCGGGGCAGTTTTCTTTGAAGGTGAGGCCCAGCACGTTGATTTTTGAGCCTTTGACAGACAGGCCGCAGCGGACCATCTGCTTGACGGTTTGCTGTGCTACCCAAGAGGCCATGCTGTCGTTGACGCGCCGTCCCGCTAGGATAACTTGCGGGTGATAGCCGAGCTGTTCGGCTTTATGGGTGAGATAGTAAGGGTCGACGCCGATGCAGTGCCCGCCGACTAAGCCGGGACGGAACGGGAGAAAGTTCCATTTGGTGCCGGCCGCTTGCAGCACTTCTAGGGTGTCGATGCCGATTTTGTCAAAAATAATTGCCAGTTCGTTGATGAGCGCGATGTTGAGGTCGCGCTGTGTGTTTTCAATGACTTTGGCCGCTTCCGCCACTTTGATGGAACTGGCGGGATAGACGCCCGCTGTAATTACCGAGGCGTAAAGCGCACGGATGGTTTCTAGCGTGGCGCCGTCGTCGCCGGAGACGACTTTGACGATTTTGGTGATGGTGCGTTCTTTGTCGCCCGGATTGACGCGCTCCGGGCTGTAGCCCACATGGAAGCCGTGCTTCCATTTCATGCCGGAGGCTTTTTCGAGGATGGGGACGCAGACTTCTTCAGTGGTGCCCGGATAGACGGTGGACTCATACACCACGATGGCGCCCGGCTTCATATGGCGGCCGGCCGTTTCGCTTGCGCCAATAAGGGGCGTGAAGTCCGGGATGTGCGCTTCATCCACCGGGGTAGGGACGGCGATAACGATAATGTCCGCTTCGCTAAGCCGGGCGGGGTCTGTGCCCATCGTGAGCAAGCGTGCGGCTTTGAGGTTTTCAGTGGGGACTTCGCCGGAAGGGTCGTGGAAGTTTTTGTATTGGGCAATCTTTTTTTCGGAAAGGTCAAAGCCGATAGTTTTGAATTTTTGGCCAAATTCAACGGCCAGCGGCAGCCCGACATAACCTAGGCCAATCACGGCTACAACAGTGTTTTGCGGCAAGATGCCGCCGCTTAGGTTGGTATTGCTCATTGTGGAAATTCCAGAAAAAAATTTAGCGTCTGCTTTACAAACTGTTATGGTTTGCGCGAAAAAGTATGTACGCCGTCAAGGCGTTCAGCGTAATAGCGCGTTTTGAGCGTATCAATGCGCACCCTTTGGCCTGGCGCGGGCGAGTGGACGAAACGGTTATCGCCAATGTAAATACCCATGTGGGAGTGCTTGCGCCGCATCGTATTGAAAAAAACAAGGTCGCCGGGAGCGAGTTCGTCAAGGGCGATGGGGCGCGTCATTAGCGCGATGGTGGCCGCATGGTGGGGCAGGTTGCGGCGGCTTGATTTTGAGACGATGTACGTGACCAGGCCGCTGCAATCAAGGCCCTCGCCGGGATGGTCGCCGCCCCAGCGGTATTCTGTGCCCACGAGGTCAAGCGCACGGATGACAAGGTCTTTTCTGATGGCGGGGTCGTCAAGGACGAAATACTTAGCGAACGGGGAGTATTTTTCGTCATCGTCTAGCATGTTGGTATACGTTGGCGCAATGCTGCATGCCCCGACAGTAATAACAACCCACAGCGGAAGGAAAAAACGTGCCCATCTCCGGGCGGGATGAGGGGCGGGATTAGGGACGTGGATGGGCATGATATGTTGTTGCGCTATGCAGTTCACGGAGGCCAGACTGGAATCGGCGGGCATTATCTACATAATGGCGCGCGTTACCGTGTAGAAGCAAGATTTCTTCGTCATTGAGCGTGCGCAGGATACGGCCCGGAGAGCCGACGACCAATGAGCGGTCCGGGATGGTTTTTCCTTCAGGGATGAGCGCGTTAGCGCCAATCAGGCATTCTTTGCCCAAAGTGGCGTTATTGAGCACCACCGCGTTGATGCCAATTAGACAGCCGTTGCCGATAGTGCAGCCGTGCAGCATTGCCATGTGCCCGACGGTGACGTTGGCGCCGATGATTAAAGGGATGCCTATGTCGTTGTGAAGGACGGAACCGTCTTGGATATTGGTGTCGTCACCGATTTCAATCGGCTCATTGTCGCCACGGATGACCACGTTAAACCAGATGCTAACGTTACGGCCAATGCGCACATCGCCAATGATGGTTGCGTTATGGGCAATCCAAGTGCCTTCCCCGATTTTGGGCTGCTGCCCGTCGAGGGCGTAAATGCTCATGTGTTCCGTCTCCCTTGGGTTTATGGTCTTTTTGCCATATGTTGCGAATACGAATTAACCCCTGTTACGCGGCATGTCGACCAGATTAAACAGAGCTTCCAGTTTTTGGTGCATTTGCTCGGATCGCTTGCCGCTCTTGAGATTATCCATAACTTGTATGGAATAGTGGCATTGATTGCCGCTGTGTTGGATAACGGGGGCCGCGTTTTCGACGAAAACGTCGTAAGGCTGATTTTTGATGCTGAGCAATTTTTTTAGCCCGGGGATGGTTTGTGCTTCTGTTTCCCTAGATGAAGGCCAGATAGCCGTCACAGAAATATTGCCAACGGGCGACACGTCAATTCTTAGCAGAAATTGCTGTTGTCCTTGGGCATCAAACCAGCAGGGCGGGAGAAAAGAGTCATTGTGCGTCTCAAGGCGGGAGCGCAAAAAAACCATCTGCGCACGCAGGATGTTGTTTTCTTCGCCCACGCTTTTGCGTGGGTCGCTGCCACGGTATTCGGTGGCGCGGGGCAGCAGGATGTAGTCGACCAGCCATTGCGTCCAAGTTAATTCCGGGTCTGGCGGAAGCCTTTGGCCCAGTTCTTTGGTGAGCAGGTTTTCAATTTTTTGCTGAAGTTCAATGGCAGACAGGGTTTGGTTAACGATTTCGTGCTCATCAAGCGGGGGGGCGGGTGTGCCAGGGGAGGACTGCCGGGCGCGTAATTTGCGCTCGGCCCGCGCCCGCAGTTCAAGCGCAGAGAGCATTGATTCTGTCGTGGTGCCTTCCAAAGAGTGGGGTTTAGCGGATTGCTCCAAAATTCTCCGTGTCTCGGTGAGTCCTTCCAGTTGCGTGTTGAGCGCCTGTATTTCCCGTTTCCATTTTTTTTCGTTGGCAAACAAGCGTTCGTGGGCGGCTTGGTCGTGGGGGGCGCTGTTTTCTGAAAGCGGGGCAGAATCGGGGCTAACGATGGCTTCTGCCGGAGCTTGGGAATGTTCTGGGTAGGGGACGATAGCGGAGACGGGTTCCTGAAGGGGTTCGTCAGAGTTAGAAAATTTGTGGCCGAATACGGTCAGCAGCACAAAGAAAAAGAAAAATGCGATACCGGCAAGAGAGAGCCGGAAAACGCTTTCGCTGTCCCTATACATTGTTTGTCTGCCTCACAAAGTCAATGTGCTTGCTATGGTTATGAGGCGTCTGCTTGGCCTTCAAAGCCCTGGCGTATTTTGTCGAGCGTCTGCTTGATGTTCGCAAGCTGGCCGTATGAGGCTCTCAGGATTTTTTGTTCTTCCGCGCTCCTGGTTTGGTTATAGCCGGCCAGTTCTTGGAACATGGCCGCCATTTCTTCCTGATGCCGGCGGTCGGCTTCGATGATTTGCGCTAGGGCGTCGTTTTGGTTGATGAGCACCTTTGAGATGTCGTCGAAACGTTTTTTGTTGTCATTCGACATATCGCCGGATTTCCCTGCCCGTTGCTGGGCAGAGACTTCTTTTTTGAGTTCAAGCAGCATTGCGGCGATTTCCGAGTGGGAAACAATGGCCGTTTTGAGTTCGGCAAAGACATCTTGGCTTTTTTGGATGTGTTTTTCGAGTTCCTTGGCCTGTTGCGCGGTTTTGTCGGAAAGACCGGTTTGGAGTTCTTGGGCCTGTTTTGCCATTTCGGTGTGCCATTGCTTGCCGGATTCGATTTGTTCAGCAAGCATGTGGGCCATTTTCTGGAATTGGTCCTGTGCCAGGCTGATGTGCTGTTTCAGGTCTTGGTGCACATCAGTGAGCAGCCCTTGCTGTACGCCTAAGTTGGCGATGGCTGAAACGGAAAGGTCAGTTTGGGCTTTGATGGAGTCCATTGCCTCTGTGAATTGCTGATGGCTGGACTCAACTTGGCGGCTGAGTGTGTCGGTTTGTGTGCGGACAGCGCTGGAAACGTCTTGGTACTGGTGGGTGTTGTTTTCCATGAAATGTTCCAGCGCCGTGGAAATTTCTGCGTACTGTTGCTGGATGTTCTCAACGCTTTCTTTAAGGACCTCGTTTTGCGCCAAAACAACGCTGGAAATGTCGCTGTATTGTTTTTGGCTGGCTTCGATATGGCGGCCCATCGCTTTGTCGTGCGCCAGCAGCGAGGCGCGGTTGTCTTCCACATGCTGGCGGTTATCCGCGACAAGCTGGATAAGGGAATCGGTTTGGGCTAGGACCGACGTCAGCACTTCTCCGTACTGGCGCTTGTTGTCATCAATGAACTGCATGAGCGCCGTGTGCTGTTGCTGGCTGTTTTCAAACTGGGCGGACAGTTTTTCGACTTGGTCGGACACTTTCTTTGAGATGTCAGTGTATTGCTCGCCAATGGCGCTGACGGCGGATGTGGTGTCAAGCAATTGCTGTTGGCAGGTTTCGATATAGTCCGCCAGCGCGCGGGTTTGTTCC
>JAIRPB010000029.1 GCA_031257305.1 Azoarcus sp. | reverse complement strand
CATAAAACGCCTTTGGAAAAAAGGGTATCCACTTGCTTTATTGTTTTTGCCCTAGTGACTTTTGGGATTAAGTATGTTTTGTGGCGGGTAGGCTGATAAACGGACTGGATTCCCGCTTTCTCGGGAATGACGGCGGTGGGCGGGAATGACTTTGGCGCTTGATAGATATTCTCGCAACGTCCAACTTCGCAACAACCTCCTACGGCGGCGCATTCTGGTGCATTCCCGGATACACCGTTCAATACAAGAACCGCTAATGAACGCGAATAAACGCTAATTTATTGAGCAGTTATTTTGGTTTTATTCACGTGTATTAACGGCCATTCGCGGTTTTCCGTCCGGTCGGGACAGAAGGTTTTCCCTCTCCCACTTGTGGGAGAGGGGCGACGACGAAAGACGCCTGAAAGGTAGGGCAAGCATCCTGCTTGCCTTACATTCATGCCACGCCGCCTTGCGGTTCGCCATGACGGATGTTCTGTAATGGCTTGACGGCAGAGACGGTATCTACCGAGAATCCCCGCTATGCCCATTAAAGAAATCCGACTGCCTAAATTCCCAGAGTGTTGGGAGACATGCGGCAATTGCGGGCAGGGAACTGTCTCTATTCTTGAGATGCTTGTCGCGCCCGGGGATTGGGTGGCGCGGGACGATACGGTTTTGATTTTGGAAACCGGCAAGGTGGCGCTGGATATTCCTTCGCCTTTCGCGGGAAGGGTGCAAGAGGTGTGGGTTTCTGAAGGCGATTCGGTGGGCGAGGGGGCGCTGCTGATGACGCTGTCTGACGCCGGCTGACTTAGAGCACTTTGCCGGGGTTCATCAGCCCCTGCGGGTCAAGCGCGTGTTTGATGGTACGCATGAGGTCAAGTTCCACCGCATTTTTATAGCGCCGGATGGCTTCGCGCTTGAGTTGCCCTAGCCCGTGTTCCGCCGAAATTGAGCCTTCCAGTTCAAAAACAATGTCATGAACAATGCGGCGGGCTTCTTCCGCGCAGGCCGCGAACGCTGTTTCATCCATTCCGTTTGGCGGGAATAGGTTGTAGTGAATGTTGCCGTCGCCCACATGGCCAAAGGCAACGATGCGCACTGCTGGCTGCCAGGCATGCAGCGCGGCGTTTGCGCGCGAGATAAATTCGGGAATACGGCTGACGGGGACGGAAATATCGTGCTTGATGCTGAAGCCTTCTATTTTTTGCGCTTCGTTCGCCGATTCGCGCAAAGCGTGAAAGTCTTTGGCTTGCGCGCGCGAGGCGGCGATAGCGGCATCGTTTGCTTCGCCGGCTTCAATGGCCGTGTTTAAGGTTTGTTCAAGCAAATCAGCAAGCGGCACGTCGTCGGCAACATCCCGAAGGTCGACGAGCACAGACCATTCCGACAATTTGTTTAGCGGGGCGCGGCTAGCCGGTATGTGCCGGAGCACCAGTTCTAACAACGGGCGTCCGACTAACTCAAATAGGTGCACACGGTCCCCGCAACGGTCGCGGAAACGTGCGAGCAGCGCGATGGCTGCGGCCGGGGAGGGAACGTTGGCCCAAGCCGTGGCTTCTGAACGGGAAGAGGGAAAAAGTTTGAGCACCGCCGCAGTGATGATGCCGAGGGTGCCTTCCGCCCCAATAAATAATTGTTTGAGGTCGTAACCCGTGTTGTCTTTGCGTAGGCCGCGCAAACCGTTCCAGATGCGGCCATCGGGCAGGACGGTTTCTAGCCCGAGGGTGAGGTCACGCATGTTGCCGTAGCGCATCACATTCATGCCGCCCGCATTGGTTGATAACACGCCGCCAATGTCGCAGCTTCCGCCAGAGGCTAGGTAAAGCGGGAAGATGAGGCCCGCATCTGTTTGGGCGCGTTCGTTAACGTTATCCAGAATGCAGCCCGCTTCAACGCAGATTGTGGCGTTTTCTTTGTCTAGCGCCCGCACACGGTTGAGCCGGGAAAGGCTGATGACGATTGACTTTCCGTCTGGCAAGGGCGTTGCCCCGCCGCACAAACTTGTGTTGCCGCCTTGCGGGACCATTGGGATGCCCCGCCCGGCACAGTATTTGACGAGAGCCGCCACTTCTTCGGTGTTGCCCGGCTTGGCCACGGCAAGGGCATTGCCTGTGTAGCGCCCGCGATAGTCCGTGAGGTACGGCGATATTTCAACGGGATTAAACAGTACATGCCTTGTGCCCACAATGGCGGCAAGGCATTCCAGCAAACCGGAATCGCCGGACTCACCCATCGATGCGTTCTGCGTAAAGGTCGTGCACGTCGCAGTCGGTTATCCTCACGCGGACAAAATCGCCGGGTTCAAGGCCCTCGCCGTCGGGAATGATGACGAGGCCATCCACTTCTGGGGCATCCCCCGGCGAACGGGCGACGGCGCCTTCCTCTTCAGAGACTTCATCGACCAACACGGTGATTTCGTTGCCAATACGCGCTTCGAGGCACTGGGTAGAAATATCTTCTTGAAGTTCCATCAATTGCTGCCGCCGTTCTTCCCGCAAGGTTTCGGGCACCTCATCCGGCAGGGCATTGGCCGCAGCGCCTTCAACCGGGGAATAGGCAAACGCGCCCACGCGGTCAAGCCGCGCCTCTTCAAGAAAACGCAGGAGTTGCTCGAAATCGGCATCCGTTTCGCCGGGAAAACCAGTAATAAACGTCGAGCGAAGCGTGATGCCGGGGCAGATGGCCCGCCATTGACGGATGCGTTCAAGCGCATTTTCAACATTCGCGGGCCGCCGCATGGCTTGCAGGATGCGGGGGCTGGCGTGCTGGAAGGGAACATCGAGATACGGCAGGATGATGCCCTCCGCCATGAGTTCGACGATTTTATCCACGGCGGGATACGGGTACATGTAATGCAAACGTATCCAGACGCCAAGTTCTCCCAAGGCTTTGGCAAGTTCCAGAAGGCGCGTTTTCATGGGACGCCCATTCCAAAAACCTGTGCGGAAACCCATGTCGAGACCGTAAACCGGGGTGTCTTGCGCCACCACCAGAATTTCACGCGCGCCCGCCGAGACCAGCGTCTCAGCCTCGGACATTACTTCGTGGATGGGGCGGCTAACTAATGGACCGCGTAGCGCGGGAATGATGCAGAAGGCGCAGTCATGATTGCAGCCTTCGGAAATTTTAAGGTAGGCGTAATGGCGCGGCGTGAGGTGAATGCCCTCCGGCGGCACAGACACCAGGTGCGAACCCTCCGGCGGGGGCAGATGGCAGTGCACCGCACGAACAACGCTGTCATACGCATGCGGGCCGATAACGGCTAACACTTGCGGATAGGCTTTCCACACCCGCCCGGACCGCGCACCGAGACAGCCGACAACAATAACTTTGTCATTCGCCGCCAGCACCTCGCCGATAGCCTCCAGCGACTCCTCAACGGCTTCTTCGATGAAACCGCAGGTATTCACTATGACGAGGTCTGCATCCTCAACGGAGTCCGTGATTTCGTACCCTTCAGCAACAAGCCGGGTCAGGATACGTTCAGAATCAACCGTTGCTTTGGGACAGCCCAAGCTAACAAAACCAATACAAGGCAATGGGGCAGGAAAATTCATGTTTCGGGTTCCACAGCAGCCACGTCCCGGAATGGCTTAAAGAAAACCGGGAATGTTTTTATTTGCCTGAAGAAGATGTCCCGTCACCCCTGCCCCCGCCAACATGGTGGGCCGTGAATTGGGAGGGAAACTGAAACCCCGTAAACATATTGCGCGTTTGGCTCTCAACCTGTTCCTGCATTTGCTGGAACATTTTCTTGGATTGCTCAACGTAAGCGCCCATCATATTTTGCAACGCGGGGCCTTGGAAATTCATAAACTGCGCCCACAAGTCTTTGCTGATGGAATTGTTATCGCCATAGATGCCGCGCACTTGGTCTTGGAGCTTGCTCTGCATATCGGAAAATGCCTTGATATTGTTCTCAAGATATTTGCCCATCATGCCCTGCATAGCGTTACCGTAGAAACGAATCATGTGGGAGAGCAGGTCGCTGGTGAACATCGGCACACCCATGCTTTCTTCTTCCAAAATAATCTGTAGCAAGATGCTGCGCGTTAAATCCTCGCCTGTTTTAGCATCGACAACTTGAAAATCCTCATGCCCCAGCACAAGTTCTTTCACGTCACAGAGGGTGATATAGGCGCTGGCCCGCGTATCGTAAAGACGGCGGTTGGGGTATTTCTTAATCAGGCGAACGGTATCACCCATTGGAATTCTCCTCATCTGCTGCTTATCCTCACGGACAAGGTTTTCTCAAAGTCTCTCAAAACAAAATATAAACCCCGCCATCCGGCGGGGTTTTAGGCTTAATCGGACGCCCAGCATCCTACGGCGCTTATTGGTAGTGCAAACCGCCATTGATGTTGAGCGTAGCGCCCGTGGTAAAACCAGACAACTCATTGGCAAGGAAAGACACCGCAAAACCGATTTCTTCCGGTTTGGCCAGACGCTTCATCGGCACGGAGTCGACGATGCCTTTAAGGATGTCCTCGCGGATGGCCATCACCATTTTGGTGGCGACATAACCCGGCGCAATCGCGTTGACGGTCACGCCCTTAGCGGCAAGCTCTTGGGCAAGCGCCTTGGTAAAGCCAATCACACCCGCCTTAGCCGCAGAGTAGTTGGTCTGCCCTGCTTGGCCTTTGACGCCGTTGACCGACGAAATGTTGATGATACGGCCCCAGCCGCGCTCCGCCATTTTGGCAGACACTTGCTTGGTTACGTTGAAAAGGCTAGACAGGTTGGTGCTGATAACCGCGTCCCACTGGTCACGTTCCATTTTGGCGAACATTTTGTCGCGGGTAATACCGGCGTTGTTCACAAGGATGTCGATGGGACCCGCTTTTTGTTCAGCTTCCTGCACCATTGCTTGCACAGAAGCAAGGTCTGCCACGTCGCCGGGCACGGGGATGAAATTTTTGAAGCCGGCGTCGGCCTGTTCTTTTAGCCACTCATCTTTCTTGTCAAAGACGGGATGGTAAGCCGCGATAACCTTGTGGCCATCTTTGGCCAACGCCTGACAAATCGCGGTGCCAAGGCCCCCCATTGCGCCAGTGACGAGGGCAACTCTTTGAGTCATGAATACTCTCCTGAAAATTCGTTTTTTGGACCCGCGCCGCATCAGCAACGCTGGGCACAATCCTGTTATGCGACTTGGCAATGCCAGCGCAAAACTTTCGCATCATAGCACGGTATCGCACTGCACAACAAAACGATAAGCAATGGGTTGGTTTTTTAGGGGTGCGTGAGATTGCGCCAGCTTTTAGCGCAATAACCACGCCCCGCGCCGCAATCTAGCCATGACGGACGTTCTGCGATGGCTTGATGGCGGAGGCGGTATCTACAAAAGCGGGGCGTCCCATCATTTTTTGGTGTGTTCTCCCAAATAGGGAAGCCTGAAACCCTCTCCCTCTGGGAGAGGGTGGCACGAAGTGCCGGGTGAGGGAGCGGCGCCGGAATGAGAGACGGCGACATTCCTTTGCGCCGTTCCCTCACCCCCAACCCCTCTCCCAGAGGGAGAGGGGCGTTATGTTTCGCGTTTATTCGCGTCCCTTCGCGGTTCTTGTGTTGAACTGTTTTTTGGGTATTCGCGGTTATCCGCTTACGCGCACATTTGCGCGACGCCTTCCGCAAGGCTGGTTTGGGGCGTCCAGCCAAGCAAGGCGCAGGAAACGGAGCCATCAATCTGGAAATTGCCCGCCAGTTTTTCAAACCGCGCCCTTTGCCGCAAAAGAACGCAGGCCATTTTCAACAGCGCGGGCGGACATGAAAAAAGCCGTGCGGGTTTTCCCAAGCCTTGCGCGATGCAGCGCAGCAAATCCGGCGTGGAAACATCCTCCCGGTCAGAAGCCAGCAAAACGCGCCCGCCGCCCTCCGGGCGCATCGCGGCGGCCAATAGAAAACTCACGCAATTAGAAATACCCACGAAACTTCTGCGGTTCTCAATACCCGCCAGCGGCAACGGCAAACCGCTTTGCGCCAGACGCAGGAGCGCGGCCATATTGCCTTTGACGCCCGCGCCATAAACCAGCGGCATGCGGACGATAACCGGCTCGATAACGGCGCGGGTTTCTTCAGACAACAGAAAATTTTCCGCCGCCAGCTTGGATTGCGCGTAAATGTCACGCGCTCCCGGCGCAACGGGCGAATCTTCCCGAAACGCCGCGCCGGGCGCGGAGGCGCTGCCATAAACGCCTACGGAACTGGCAAAAACAAACCGGCGCACCCCCGCTTTGGCGGCGGCTTGAGCCAATGCGCGGGTCATATCCAGATTGTCCCGGAAAT
>JAIRPB010000159.1 GCA_031257305.1 Azoarcus sp. | reverse complement strand
GGCGTAAAACCTTACTCGATATTCTGGACTTGCTCGCGTATTTGCTCGATTTGCACTTTCATTTCCATTGCGATGCCGGTGATGTCGGGGGCGGTGGATTTTGAGGCTAGGGTGTTGGCTTCGCGGTTGAATTCCTGCATTAAAAAATCGAGCCGCTTGCCGGATGCGCCGCCTGTGGCGAGGATGCGTTCGAGTTCGTCTAGGTGCGCCGAGAGGCGGGAAAGTTCTTCGGCAACATCTATGCGCGTGGCGTAGAGGACGGCTTCTTGGACGATGCGCTCTTCATCGGCGGTGGCGAGCACTTCTTGGAGGCGGCGGGTGAGGCGGGCGCGGTACTCGTCGACGATGGCGGGTATGCGGGGGGCGGTGGCGGCTACGAGTTCGCGCATCCGGGTAATCCGCTCACGAATCATCGCGGCTAGTTTTTCGCCTTCGCGCTGGCGCGTGGCGAGGAATTCGTCAAGCGTTTCGTTGGCGAGCGCGCTGATGTGCGGCTGGAGTTGGTCAAAACCGGGGCTGTCGTCAGCCAGCATCCCGGGCCAGTGGAGTAATTCGGCAACGCTCATCTGTCTGGCGTTGGGAAAATGGTCTTGTATTGTTGCTTGGGCCAAAGAGAGTTTGTCTAGCAGGTCGGCGTTGAGCGTGAGGGGGCGCGGGGCGTTGTTTTGCGTTTGGATGTTGAGCCGGCATTCAACTTTGCCGCGTTTGAGCCGTGCGCCGATTTGCTCCCGCAAGCCCGGTTCTGCGGCGCGGAGGTCGTCCGCAATGCGGAATGTGAGGTCAAGATAGCGCGAGTTCACGCCGCGCAGTTCAAGATGGATGGTGACGCCGCCGACTTCCCGGCTCTGCGTTGCAAACCCCGTCATGCTATAAATCATCAGAAGTGCCTCAAAGGTACGTCGGAAAACATCCGCAATCGGATAAACTTTACCGCTTTCATTTTTGCCATGCAGACTTAATCCTAACGCCTCAAAGATGTCGTCTCAAGCAAACTGCGCTCTTCCTTCTGGCTTCCAGCTCGACCGTTACCGGATTGAGCGCCAGCTTTCATTGGGCGGCTTTTCTATTGTTTATCTGGCTTACGACGCAGATGGTACGCCTGTGGCGATTAAGGAGTATTTGCCCAATTCGCTGGCGTTGCGCAAAGCCGGGCAAATCGCGCCGCAGGTAACGGATGACAACCTCCCGGCTTTCCGTTATGGGATGAAGTGCTTTTTTGAGGAGGGGCGCTCGCTGGCCCGCTTGCTGCATCCGAATGTGGTACGTGTGCTGAATTTTTTCCGTGCCAACGGCACGGTGTATATGGTGATGCAGTTTGAGCGGGGGCGCACCCTGCATGAATATATCCAGCGCCATCGCGGGCAAGTGTCCGAGCGGTTTATCCGAAACGTGTTTATCCGTATGCTCAACGGATTGCGTGAGGTGCATGCCCATAAGCTGCTGCATCTGGACATTAAGCCGTCCAATATTTATCTGCGGGCTGACGGTACGCCCGTGCTGCTTGATTTTGGCGCGGCCCGGCAAACGCTGGCACAGGAACAGGCGATGCTAAAACCCATGTACACGCCGGGGTTTGCTTCGCCGGAGCATTATTCTGACCGTTCCCGCTTGGGGCCTTGGAGCGATATTTACAGTGTGGGCGCGAGTATGCACGCCTGCATTACCGGTTCTGCCCCGCCGCGCTCGGATGACCGCGTTAAAAAAGATGCTTTCGTATCGCTGGCAAAAAGCCACGCTTCTAAATATTCCAACCAATTGCTCAAGCTGGTTGATTGGTGCTTGATGCTTGATTTAATGCAGCGCCCGCAGAGTGTCTACACCCTGCAAAAAGAACTTGACCAAAAACCGCGTCCGGCAGATGCCGGGACGCAAAGCCAGCTTGGCAGCTTTTTTTCTAAATTTAGATCGTCTCTTAGCAGGGGCTGAAGGAAACCGTCGTGAAATTCACTATTTTTCAAGAAAGCCGTATTGGAAAGCGCAAGACAAACCAAGACCGCATCGCGCACTGTTATTCACACGATTCGTTGCTGATGGTGCTGGCAGATGGTATGGGAGGGCATCTGCATGGCGAGGTGGCGGCCCACATTGCCGTACAGTATTTGACGCATGTTTTTCAGCGAGAAGCCCAGCCCGTGCTGCCTGACCCGGGTATGTTCCTGTCGCGTGAGCTAGCTTTGGCGCATCACGCCATTGTGGATTACTCCCTTGAAAAGGGTTTGCGCGAAGCGCCGCGCACAACCATTGTGGCTTGCATCGTGCAAGGCGGGTACGCTTATTGGGCGCATGCGGGGGATTCGCGGCTGTATTTGCTACGGGGCGGGCGCATCCATGTTCAGACGCACGACCATTCCAGAGTACAGCTCATGATGGACCAAGGGCTGCTCGACGTGCGCAGCGCGGCGGTTCACCCTAACCGCAACCGCGTCTATTCCTGCCTAGGCGGTACCAATGTGCCGCAAATTGAATTCTCGCGCCGCACGCCGCTGCAACCGGGCGATGTGCTGGTGCTGTGCACGGATGGCCTTTGGGGACCGTTAGGCGACGAGGGCATACTACGTAGCCTCTCCCGCGAAAGCCCGATGGTTTCTGTGCCAAGGGCGCTGGGCGAGGCGGAACTGATTGCGGGAAGCCATTGCGACAACCTCTCTGTAATTATGATGGTCTGGCGCGAAGGCGAGGACGATAACCTTGATTTTTCTGACGTAATTTCAACGCAGACAATGGCTTTGAGCGACTTCACCACCCGGATGGATTCATTCCAGCGTGCCCATCCCCCTATCGGGGACATGGATATGACCGACGATGAAATTGAACGTACCATCCAAGAAATCAACTCCGCTATCCAAAAATTTAGCAAATGAGCGTCTCCCCTCTCTTCTCGCGCCCGAGCAAGCGCACTCCTGATGAGCTTCGTCCCGTGCGGTTTACGCGCGGTTTCACGTGCCATGCCGAAGGCTCCGTGTTGGTTGAATTTGGCCAGACCCGCGTCCTTGTCACCGCCAGCGTGGAAGAAGGCGTCCCCGGTTTTCTGAAAGGCAAAGGGCAAGGGTGGCTGACAGCCGAATACGGCATGTTGCCCAGGGCCACCCACACGCGGGGCGCCCGCGAAGCGGCCAAAGGCAAACAAAGCGGGCGCACCCAAGAAATACAGCGCCTTATCGGGCGTAGCCTCCGTGCCGTGGTGGATTTGGCCGCGCTGGGGGAACGCCAGATTATTGTGGATTGCGACGTGCTTCAGGCAGACGGCGGCACCCGGACGGCGTCCATTTCTGGCGCATGTCTGGCAGTACATGACGCGCTCGCCCGGCTCGTGAGCGATGGCCGGCTCAAAACGCATCCGCAGCGCGAATTGATAGCGGCCGTCTCGGCGGGGCTTTATCAGGGCATCCCTGTACTGGATTTGGATTACGCCGAAGATTCCGCCTGCGATACCGACATGAACGTCGTCATGACCGCCTCCGGCGGCATTGTCGAAGTCCAAGGCACGGCAGAAGGGCAAGCGTTTTCACGGCCAGAGCTGGACGCGATGCTCAACTTAGCCGCCAGCGGCATTGGGCTAATCATTGCCCGCCAGCGTGACGCGCTGGGTATGTTGCCGTGATGGGTACCAAACTTGTGCTGGCGAGCAACAACGCCAAAAAAGCCGCAGAAATGCAGAGCCTGCTGGCTCCGTTAGGGCTGGAAATCATCCCGCAGGGGCAATTGGGCGTGGGAGAGGCAGAAGAGCCGTATTTCACCTTTGTTGAAAACGCGCTGGCTAAGGCGCGCCATGCCGCCGCCGCCGCCCATCTACCCGCCATCGCGGACGATTCCGGTTTGTGCGTCGCGGCGCTAGGCGGCGCACCCGGAACGTTTTCGGCACGCTTTGCCGGAGAACCTAAATCGGACGAGCGCAACAACCAGTTTTTGCTCGAACAGCTGGCCCAGATGCCCGAAAACCAGCGGAATGCGTGGTACGTGTGTTGTCTAGTGCTCGTCCGTCATGCCGATGACCCCTGCCCGCTGATTGCCGACGGCCAATGGCACGGCACCATTCTCCGTGCGCCGCGTGGGGCAGGAGGGTTTGGCTACGACCCGCTTTTCTGGTTGCCAGAACTCGGACGCAGCGCCGCCGAACTGGAACCCGCGCACAAAAACGCCATCAGCCATCGCGGGATAGCCATGCGCCGGCTCATTGAGCGCCTGCGGGAACAGCCGCTTTCCCCAACCACACCCTTGGCATAAACGGAACTGAATGTCTGCCCCTCCCTCCAGCTTAAAAACCTACTTCCGCCTGCTCGGTTACGTGCGCCCCTATGTGGGGTATTTCATCATCAGCGTTGTCGGCTTTCTTATCTTTGCCACCGCCCAGCCCGCGCTGGCTTGGTTGCTCAAGCACTTTGTAGACGGCCTAGCCGACCCAAACAAAGCCGTGCTGCGCGGCGTCCCCTTAGTCGACGGGATGAACCTCATGTACGCCGTGCCCCTGCTTATCGTCCTGATTGCCCTTTGGCAAGGCGTGGGTTCCTTCTTCGGCAACTATTTTTTATCCCGCGTCTCGCTGGGACTCGTGCATGACCTGCGGATTGCGCTGTTCAACAAATTATTACACCTGCCGAATACTTGGTTTGACAACCACAATACCGGCCATCTGGTATCGCGCATCATCTTTGATGTCACGATGGTCACAGGCGCGGCCACTGACGCGGTGAAGGTGGTCATCCGCGAAGGATTAACCGTCATCGGCCTATTCTGCTTTTTGCTCTGGATGAACTGGAAGCTCACGCTCGTGATGGTCACCATCCTGCCGCTCATCAGCCTTGTGGTAAGCAAAACCAGCCGCAAGTTCCGCAAACAGGCCCGCAAAATCCAAGTAGCGATGGGCGGCGTCACCCATGTGGCATCCGAAACCATCCAAGGCTACCGGGTCGTGCGCGGCTTTGGCGGCGAAGAATACGAATCCGCCCGTTTCCAGCAAGCCAGCAGCGACAACACAAACAGGCAGTTGCGCATGATTAAGACGGTAGAAATCTACACGCCAGTCTTGCAACTCATTATTTACTCGGTGATGTCCGTCGTGCTGTTTTTAGTGCTGTGGCTACGCGGCGAATCAAGCATTGGCGATTTGGTTGCCTACCTCACCACGGCGGGCCTGCTGCCCAAACCGATTCGCCAATTGTCGGAAACTAATTCAACCATCCAAAAAGGCGTTGCCGGCGCCGAGAGCATTTTCAGCCAGCTAGACGAACCCGCCGAAAAAGATACCGGCACCCTTGAGCATGACCGCGTAGAAGGCCGCATCACGGTACGCAACCTCTTTTTTAGCTACCCCGGCCATGAACAGACAGTGCTAGAGAACGTGAATTTTGAAATTGCCCCCGGCCAGATGGTGGCGCTAGTGGGCCGTTCCGGCAGTGGCAAATCCACGCTGGCCAGCCTAGTTCCGCGTTTTTACGATGTCTCGAAAGGCGAAATCCAAATCGACGGCATCAACATTGCCAGCTACACCCTGCGCAACCTTCGCCACCACATAGCCCTCGTCAGCCAGCAAGTCACGCTCTTCAACGGCACCATTGCCGAAAACATTGCCTACGGTGAATTATCCGGGGCCTCCAGAGCCGACATCGAACGTGTCGCGCAAGCCGCCAACGCCACAGAATTTATCGAACGCCTGCCGCAGGGGTTTGACACGCTCATCGGGGAAAACGGCGTCACGCTCTCCGGCGGCCAGCGCCAGCGCATGGCCATTGCCCGCGCGCTGCTCAAAAACGCCCCCATCCTGATTCTCGACGAAGCCACCTCGGCACTCGACAGCGAATCGGAACGCCACATCCAGAACGCGCTAGAACACGCCATCCAAGGCCGCACCACGCTAGTCATCGCGCACCGCCTCTCAACCATTGAGCGCGCCGACATCATCCTAGTAATGGACCAAGGCCGCATCATCGAACGCGGCTCCCACGCCGAACTCCTTGCCACAGACGGGCACTACGCAAAACTGCACGCCATACAGTTTGGGGAGATAGGACCGGATCCGAAAACCGGGGCAAAAGAAGGGAATTTGTAAGCAGCATTACCTCCGTCATTGCGAAACGAATAGCGCCGTGGCAATCCCTGTGGACAGGGCAGCTTTATGGATTCTGCGGCTACGCTACGCGCAGAATACGCCGAGAGTAGAGACCGCCCCCGCCGCCAAGCCATCACAAAACGCCCGTCATTGCGAGCGTAGCAAAGCAATCCAGAATCTCGCCCGACGGGCACTAGGATTGCTTCGCCTTTCGGCTCGCAATGACGGGCGTTTCGTGGTGGCTTGACCGGGGAGGCGGTATTTACAAAAACACGCAATGACGTGGCGGTTCGTTTGTTGCGCGTCGTAGGGGCGGGTTTGAAACCCGCCCC
>JAIRPB010000158.1 GCA_031257305.1 Azoarcus sp. | reverse complement strand
CAAAATTCTGATGTTCCATGTCTCGGATTTTCACATGATTGGCGCTAGACTTCGCGTTTTTCTTTCACTGAATGTGACTCATTATTCCTATGACATCCCAACGCATCCTGACAGGCATCACGCCGTCTGGCACACCCCATCTCGGTAACTATGCAGGCGCTATCCGGCCGGCAGTAGAAGCCAGCCAGCGCCCCGGCGTTGAAAGTTTTTATTTTCTCTCCGACTACCACGCGCTTATCAAAACCGACAACCCAGAACGGGTGCAGCGTTCCACGTTAGAAATCGCCGCTACTTGGCTGGCCGCAGGGCTTCGCCCGGAGCGCGTCTGGTTCTACCGCCAGTCTGACATTCCCGAAATTCCCGAACTCGCCTGGCTACTGGCGTGCGTCACGGGAAAAGGGCTGCTCAACCGCGCCCATGCCTATAAAGCCATCCTCGACAAAAACGAAGCCAGCGGCGAAGAACCAGACGCAGGCGTGTCGATGGGGCTTTTCATGTATCCCGTGCTCATGGCCGCTGACATTCTCATGTTCAACGCGCACAAAGTGCCCGTAGGACGGGACCAAGTCCAGCACCTCGAAATGGCCCGCGACATCGCCGCAAGTTTTAACCACCGCTATGGCGGCGACCATTTCGTGCTGCCCGAAGCGGCCGTGGATGAATCCGTTGCCACGCTGCCGGGACTGGATGGCCGCAAAATGAGCAAAAGCTATGACAACACCATCCCGCTTTTCGCCCCCGCCGCAACCTTAAAAAAACTGGTGCTTGGCATCGTGACCGACTCAAAAGCCCCCGGCGAACCCAAAGAAACCGAAGGCTGCGCACTGTTCCAAATTTTCCAAGCGTTTGCCACGCCAGAAGAAACCGAAGCGATGCGTACCCGCTTTGCAGGAGGCATTGCTTGGGGCGAAGCCAAAGAAGCCCTCTTCAGCAAACTGGAATCGGTCATTGCGCCGATGCGGGCACGTTACGAAGAACTCATCGACGAACCCGCACGAATCGAACAAGTCCTCAAAAGCGGCGCGGCGGCGTTACGCGCCAAATACGCGACGCCCTTCATCGCCCGTCTGCGCAAAGCCGTTGGCCTGCGCCCGCTCGACCACATCCCCATCGTCCCGCCGGGAGAACGCATAAAAGCCAAAACAACCCAGCCGCAATTCAAGCAATACCGCGAATCGGACGGGCTTTTTTATTTCAAACTCATCAGCAGCGACGGCCGCACGCTGATGCAAAGCCGGGGATTCACCTCCCCCCTTGATGTTGGCCAAACCATTGCGGACATCAAAAAAGGCAAAGACTACAAACCTTGGGTTGAGCGCGCCTCCATCATCAGCGATGCCGACATCCGGCAAGCCATTGACGCGATGAATAATTGATATTTGCGTTGCGCTTTTTGTGTGTTTTCAGCGTCAGGATGCCTTTCTTGGGCATCCTTCCTTTTTTGCCGCCCTTTCAGGCAGAGGTAAGCAATCGCAAAACTCGCCCAACCGCATGAATTCAAAAAAGTAGCTATTGAAAGACGTAGGGAATGCGGCGCAACAAAACACAGCAAGGAATGCACAAACAAGCTAACGCACTGATTTCATTTATATAGTGGTTGCTTGTAGCGTATTTGTGGTATTCTGTTTTTATTATTTTGGTGCCCAGAAGAGGACTCGAACCTCCACGCCTCGCGGCACTAGTACCTGAAACTAGCGCGTCTACCAATTTCGCCATCTGGGCAAGAGGCGAGCATTATAAGGACAACAAGACAAAAGTCAATGAAGGGTAAACACACAAAAGAGGCTATGGGATTGAGCGCGGTTCGTTGCGCTGACCCTTTTTTTGAGCGCGAGAAGCAGAAATACGGCGCTCCCTTGCCGAGCCGCGAATACATTGAGCAAGTTTTGGCACACGAGGGCGTCCCCATGACATTGGATGCTCTGGTATGTGCGCTCGATATTCAGGATGACGAATTGGCGTTTTTCGAGCGGCGGCTGTATGCGATGCTGCGCGAAGGGCAAGTGATGCGCAACCGGCGCGATGCGTGGCTGTTGCCAGATAAGGCCGATTTAATCCGGGGCAAAGTGGAAGGGCATCCCGATGGGTTTGGCTTTCTATGCCGCGACGATAAACAGGATGATGTTTTTCTTGGCCCTAAAACGATGCGGGAGGCGTTCCACGGCGACCGCGTTATTGTGCGCATTGTTGGGCAGGATAGGCGCGGCCGGCCAGAAGGCAAAATCGTCGAGGTGCTGGAACGTGCTAACACGCGCATCGTGGGGCGCGTGCTTGATGAGCATGGCATCCGGGTTGTAGTGCCCGAAAATAAGCGTTTGGCACAAGACATTCTGGTTGTGCCCGGGGGCAAACGGGCGGCGTCGGGGCAAGTGGTGACGGTAGAGTTGGTGGGGCAGCCGTCGCGCACGGCACGGCCTGCGGGGCGCATTGTTGAGGTGCTGGGGCACTATGCCGACCCGGGCATGGAAATTGAAATTGCGCTCCGCAAGCACGAACTGCCGTTTGAGTTTTCTGCCGACGCGCGCGCGCAGACGCGCAAATTGCCGGATACCGTGCTTAAAAAAGACCGTGCCGGCCGCGAGGACATCACCCGCTTGCCTTTGGTAACGATTGACGGCGAGACGGCGCGTGATTTCGACGATGCTGTTTTTTGCGAGCGCCAAGGGAAAGGCTGGCGTCTGGTGGTGGCGATTGCCGATGTTTCGCATTATGTGGAGGCGGGCAGCGCGCTAGACATCGACGCCCGCGCACGGGGCAATTCGGTGTATTTTCCCCGCCGCGTTATTCCCATGTTGCCGGAAAAGCTCTCTAACGGCCTGTGTTCGCTAAATCCTTTGGTTGAGCGGCTGTGCATGGTGGCGGACATGAACGTGTCCGCCAGAGGGGAGATTAAAGCGTACCGTTTTTATCCCGCAGTAATGTTTTCTCACGCACGGCTGACTTATAACCAAGTGGCGGCGGCGCTTTACGAAAAAGAGGCTGACGCAGTCGCTGCGTTGGGCGAGCTTCTGCCCCCTTTGCAGGAACTTGACCGCCTGTTCCGTGCGCTGCTGAAAGCCCGCGCACGTCGCGGGGCGATTGATTTTGAGACCACGGAAACCCGAATGGAATTTGACGATGAGGGCAAAATTGCCCGCATCGTGGCTGAAACCCGCAACGACGCGCATCGGCTCATTGAAGAGTGCATGTTGGCGGCGAACGTGTGCGCGTCTGATTTTCTGCGTGAAAACAGCCATCCGGCGCTATACCGCATTCACGAAGGCCCTTCTCCCGATAAGTTAGAAAAACTGCGCGGTTTCCTTGCCGAATTTGGGTTGTCGTTAGGCGGGGGGGATGAGCCGGTTGCTAAAGACTATGCGGCGTTGCTTGAAAAAACGAAGCAGCGCCCGGACGCGCAACTGTTGCAGACGGTTATGCTGCGTTCGCTGCGTCAGGCCGTCTACAGCCCCGATAACGTGGGGCATTTTGGTTTGGCGTATGACTCTTACACTCACTTTACGTCGCCTATCCGCCGCTACCCTGATTTACTCGTGCACCGGGCTATCAAAGCCGTTTTGAAGGGCAAGCGGTATGTTCCCGGCAACTGGGAAGAAATCGGTTTGATGTGTTCTATGACCGAGCGCCGCGCCGACGAGGCTACACGCGATGTGGTGGCGTGGCTCAAGTGTTACTACATGCGTGACCGCATCGGTGAGATGTTCTCTGGCAGCGTGTCGTCGGTGGTGCCTTTTGGGATGTTCGTTGCGCTTGACGATGTGTTTATCGAAGGGCTGGTCCATGTCTCCGACCTTGGCAGCGATTATTTCCACTATGACGAAGCCCGCCACGAGCTTATGGGCGAACGTACCCGTGTGTGCTACCGCCTCTCTGACCGTGTGCGGGTGCAGCTGGTCCGCGCCGATTTAGAAACCAGCAAGATTGATTTCCGGCTCGTCGATGCTGAATCGCGTCCGGGACAGCGTGTGGGTAAAACCGAGCGTGAGCGGGAAAAGAAGAATCAGGCCGCGCCGCCGGTTAGGAAGGGCAAAAAATCCAGTGAGAATGTCAGGAAGCGCCGTGGCTGAACAGAGCCGTCTGATTTACGGCTTTCACGCGGTGCTAGGGCGCCTACGGCGTCACCCGGAAGGTGTGCTCGAGCTTTTCGTCGCTACCCAACGCAACGATGAGCGGATGCGCGAAGTGCTTTCGCTGGCTGAATCGCTTGGGGTCAAAACAAGTCATTTCGATAGCAAACATCTTGACGACAAAGTAGGCACGCATCGTCATCAGGGTGTTGTGGCGCGGGTTGATGCCCGCCAGCGCACGGTTCATCTTGACGAGGTATTGGATTCGCTGACGGGGCCGTCGCTGTTGCTGGTGCTCGATGGCGTACAAGACCCGCACAACCTCGGGGCGTGCCTGCGCGTGGCAGACGCGGCCGGCGTTCAGGCCGTGATTGCGCCCAAAGACCGCGCCGCCTCGCTCAACGCAACGGCAATCAAGGTAGCCAGCGGCGCTGCCGATACCGTGCCCTACGTTACTGTTACGAATCTCGCTCGGACGTTGGGACAATTGAAAGATGCCGGGATATGGATTATTGGTACGGCGGGTGATGCCGAGAAATCTATTTTCGACATCGCCCAGAAAAAACCGCTGGCTTGGGTGATGGGGGCTGAAGGCGATGGCTTGCGGCGGCTTACACGCGAGAAATGCGACGAGTTGGCCCATATCCCGATGCGGGGCAGCGTTGAAAGCCTTAATGTTTCGGTGGCAAGCGGGATATGCCTTTTTGAAACGCTCCGCCAGCGGGGCGGCTGATTTTGGCAGGATTAGACAAGGGAAACAAAAAACATGGCTCCGTACTACGGTTGGGTTTGCGTCATCGAAATTCCGCTAACAGGCCGCTTTCATAAAATGCCATGCTGAAAATCTTTAGCCAATATTTTTCGCGGCATGTATTGCAGCGAATCGGCCTTGATGTGTTGTTGCTCGTGATGGCCGTCATCATATCGGCCATGTTTTACGTCAATGACATCGACGTGCCGTTGAAAGGGTTACTCCCGTCCGCGCTGATATTTGCCCTGACGATGATTCTCGTCAATTTTGCGTTTGGGCTATACCGTTCGGTAGACGAGGATACGCCTCCCACCGCGTTTGCCCGGTTTGTGCTGTCCGCGATGTTCTGTTTGCCCGCCGCCTATTGCACGATGCTGTTCCTGCCTTGGCAGGGGTTTGATTGGATGGGGATGCGGCTCCGTGTGCTCATCATGGTTTTGGCCGTGCTGTTGCTGCGGGTACTCATCAACCGGAGCCAGGCGACGACGATTTTTTCCCCTCGGGTGCTGGTTATCGGGACAGGCAAAGAAGCGCAGGAAGTCGCGCTCATCCTGCGGCATCCTGAACAGGGGCGCGTGGATGTGTTGGGTTTTTTCCCGATTAGCGACGAAAACGAGTCGGTTGTTGAAAGCAAAAAAATCATCAACGGCACGGGCTTATCTGAAATTGTCAAAAGATATGAAGCCGATACCATCATTGTGGCCGTCCGGGAACTCCGCGGCCGGGCACTGCCTTTGCGCGAATTGTTGGACTGTAAGCTCGCGGGAGTGCGCATCCTCGATTTGTCCATGTTCCATGAGCGGGTCCGCCGGCAGGTACGGCTTGATTCCTTACGCACTAGCTGGCTGATTTTTGGCGAAGGTTTTCAGCAACCTTTGTTGCAGGTGCTCCTCAAACGGGTATTCGACCTTGCGCTGGCTTTTTGCCTATTTATCGCGTTTTTCCCGGTAATGGCTGTAGCCGCGCTGTTGGTTGTGTTTAACGACCACGGCCCTATGTTTCATATCCAAGAACGGGTTGGGCTGGGCGGGCAGGTATTCCGGCGCTTCAAGTTTCGCTGTATGCGCATGGAGGCGTTTATTGATGCCGAGCAAAACGGTTTTCTGCCTGCTATCGATGTCTCCCATATGACGCGCATCGGGCGGGTGCTGTACCGGTTGCACATCGACCGGCTCCCGCAGTTGTTCAACGTGTTGCTTGGCGATATGAGTTTGGTGGGTCCCCGCCCGGAACAGCCCTTTTTTGTTGACAGGCTGACACGCGAAACGCCGTATTACGGCCTGCGCCACAGCGTCAAACCGGGCATGACGGGGTGGGCAAAAGTACGCTATCAAGAGCGCGGCAAAACCATTGACGACGCAATCCAGAAATTACAATACGACCTTTATTACGTCAAAAACCATACCTTGGTGCTCGATATGCTGGTGCTGCTTGAAACCGTGCATGTGGTGTTGCTAGGCAAAAGTACGCGATGAGCCTCACCGACTTCTCTGCTTGGGGATATGGCCTGACCGCGCTGGTTTATGCCGGGTTTGCGCTTTATCTGTATGCGGCTTGGCGCGGGGCGGCGGTGGGCGGGTATTTGCTGCTGGCCGTGGTGCTGTCCTTCGCTTGGGCGCTCGGCGGGTTTTGGTATGCCCGCAAGCCTTTGCCTGTAACCTACCAGTGGTTTTCCGCGCTCGATATTCTGCGTAGCGGCGGATGGTTTGCTTTTCTGTTCGTCTTGTTACACCCCTTGCTAGGGGCGAAATGGAAGCGGTTTTTAGCTGTGGCGGTCACTGTGCTTGGCGTACAGGCGGTTGGTGTCGTCTCTTTCATCTTGTTCCTGCTGTTGGACGAATACTCCATCAAACTCATTTTAGGGGGGGCACTGGCCGGCGCGATTTTTGGGCTGGTTCTCATTGAACAGTTATATCTCGGCATTCCCCTAGAAGTCCGCCGTGCGTTTAAGCCGTTATGCGTAGGGCTAGGCGCGGCCTATATGTTCGACCTCTACATGTTTGCCGATGCTTTTCTATTTGGAAAACCTAGTGCCAGCATCATGGCCGTGCGGGGGGCGGCGCATGCCCTGATTATCCCGCTCATCGCCATCTCTGGGGCACGTAACCCGTCTTGGTCCCTGCGCATGTCCATGTCGCGTTCGGCGGTTTTCCACTCCACGGCGTTAGGGCTATCGGGGGTTTATCTGCTGGCCGTTTCCGGCATCGGTTTTTATGTTGATAAAACCGGCGGGGAGTGGGGGCAGGCGCTCCAGACAATGCTGTTGTTTGTGGCGCTGGTGTCTCTGGCCGCGCTGATGTCCTCCTCGGCCCAGCGGGCAAAACTCCGGGTTTTTATCAACAAGCATCTCTTCCCCTACCGCTACGACTACCGCGCCGAATGGCTCCGTTTTACCCGCTCTCTGGCCTCCACGGCGGGGCAATCTAACCTTGGGCAGTCCGTCATCATCGCGTTAGCCAATTTGGTGGAAAGCCCCGGCGGCGCGTTATGGCTACGAAACGGCACTGGGGATGACGCCAACTATACGGTGTATGCGCAGGTCAATCTGTCTGAACAGATGGATGTCGTTGAATCTTCCGGGAGTTCGCTAATCAGTTTCATGCGCGGGCGGGAATGGATTGTCAATCTGGAGGAATACCGCAGCAACCCCGCCAATTATCCCGGCTTAGTCTTGCCGGACTGGCTGCCCGTGAGCTTTCCCGATGCTTGGCTACTGATTCCGCTCATTGGCGGGGAAGGACTCATCGGGTTCGTTTTGCTGACGACGCCGCGAATGCGTTTTGAGATTGACTGGGAAGTGCTCGACTTGCTTAAAACCGCCCAACATCAAGCCGCAAGCGACTTAGAAAGAATGCTGGCCACCGAGGATTTGCTTGAAGCGCGGAAATTCGAGTCTTTTACCCGCATGTCGGCTTTTGTCGTCCACGACCTCAAAAACCTCGTCGCGCAACTCTCGCTCATGCTGCGCAATGCTGAACGCCACAAAAACAATCCCGCATTCCAAGAAGATATGCTTGAGACGGTGAAGCACGTCGAATCAAAAATGCGCGGCCTGATGCGCCAGTTGCAGGAAAAAAGCCCTGTCGACTCATCACGTGCGGCCAATCTTGCGAAGATGCTGGAGAGCATCAAACGTGCCAAGCAGGGATTATTTCCCGCCGTCAAACTCGCCATACCGCCCGGCGCTGAGACGTTGACGGTTTATGCGCACCCCGAACGGCTTGAACGGGTTATCGGGCACATCGTCCAAAACGCTATCGAAGCCACGCTTGAAGATGGTAAGGTTTGCGTCACGCTTGCCGCGCAGGAGCCGAATCAAGTCAGCATCGTGGTTGAGGACACCGGTTGCGGCATGTCTGAAGAATTCATCCGCGATCGGTTTTCGCGCCCGTTTGAGACAACCAAATCAAGCGGTATGGGAATCGGCGTCTATGAAACCCGCCAGTACATCCGTGAGATAGGAGGGGAAGTGTCCTACGAAAGCGAAGAAAATGTGGGTACGCGAGTCACCATCAGGTTGCCCCTGTATGTCAGGCTCAATGTGGAACAACGGGAGATATCCTCCGGTAAATAACATGGCAGAAAAACAAAGAACACTATTGATTGTTGAAGACGACCCGGCACTGCAAAAACAGATGCGTTGGGCCTTTGACGGTTTCGAGACGGTTGTGGCGGGAGACCGGGAAAGCGCGATTGTGCAGATGCGCCGGTTTGAGCCAACCGTGGTCACAATGGACCTCGGCTTGCCGCCGCTGCCTGACGACGTGAGCGAAGGCTTTGCCCTGCTCTCCGAGATGCTGGCGTTGGCGCCCGACACCAAAATCATCGTCCTCACCGGCCAGCATGACCGCGAAAACGCCGTCCGGGCCGTAGGCATGGGCGCGTATGACTTCTTCAGCAAACCGTTTGAGCCGGAACTGCTCACGCTCACCATCGAACGGGCGTTCCGCCTCCACGATTTGCAGGCGGAAAACCGGAGGCTGCAACAAGTCCACGCCAGCTCAACGATGGGACTCATCACGCGGGATGCGGGCATGCAAAAAATTTGCCGCACCATTGAGCGCGTTGCGTCAGCCTCCGTCACCGTCGCGCTGCTAGGCGATAGCGGGACCGGCAAGGAAGTGCTGGCACGCGGCCTGCACCAGCTCTCCCCGCGTGCGCAAGAACGGTTTGTCGCCATCAACTGCGCGGCCATTCCCGAAGCCTTGCTAGAAAGCGAACTTTTCGGTTACGAAAAAGGCGCCTTTACCGGCGCGGCGCGGCAGACGCTCGGCAAAATCGAAACAGCCAACAAAGGTACGCTCTTCCTAGACGAAATTGGCGACCTGCCCATGTCGCTTCAGGCCAAATTGCTGCGCTTCCTGCAAGAAAGAGTCATCGAGCGCCTCGGCGGCCGCCAAGAAATACCGGTGGATGTCCGCGTAGTCTGCGCCACCCACCGCGACCTCAAAGCGCAAATACAAGCCGGGCTTTTCCGCGAGGACCTTTACTACCGGCTCGCCGAAATCATCGTCACCATCCCCCCCCTGCGCGACCGTCACGGCGATGCCGTGCTGCTGGCCCATCATTTCGTCCAGAAATTCGCGCAAGAAAACGGGCGCGGCATGCTCCAGATTGGTGAAGACGCCCTCGTGGCAATCGAAACCCATACTTGGCCCGGCAACGTGCGCGAACTCGAAAACTGCCTCAAACGCGCCGTCATCATGGTCGACGGCAACCGCATCACGGCAGAGGACCTCGGGCTAGAAGCCGAAGGCGACGAAGCGTTGGAATACCTCAACCTGCGGCATGTGCGCGAAGCCGCCGAACGGCAGGCCATCGTGCGGGTGCTGGCGCACACCAACAACAACGTCGCCCGCGCAGCGGAAATCCTAGGCGTAAGCCGTCCCTCGCTTTATGACCTGATGAACAGGTTTGGGCTGAAGAAAGAGAATTAGCAGGGCAAAAGGGGTGAGCATTGCCGCCCCTCCCCCTGCCCTCTTTCCATGCTCTAAACCTAGATGGAAACGACTTCTGGCCCTGCATTTTCCGCCTACCTAATACTCGGTATGCGATAATCAGCCCATCCGGTTTTTGGCATTCAACACTTCTCCATGAAGAAAATACCGCATTTAGTACAATATCAGGGGTCAAAACGAAATTTAGCCACTCAAATATTGCGTTTTTTCCCCAATAAATTTGGGCGGCTTATTGAACCTTTTGCGGGTTCTGCCGCAATGACTATCGCCTGTGCTTCTGAAAGGAAAGCGGAACGTTTTTTGCTCAATGATTTGAATAAACCATTAGTTGATTTACTAAAACTTGTTATTGAAGAACCAGAATATACCGCAAAAAAATACAAGGAAATTTGGACAGAACAACACGTTGATAGCATTGAACATTATTATGAAATTAGAAATAAATTTAATCTTACCCAAGACCCGATGTGCTTTTTGTATTTGCTGGCACGGTGTGTAAAAGGTTCTGTGCGCTATAATAGCGAAGGTCTGTTTAATCAAAGCCCTGATAAAAGACGTAAGGGAACAAATCCGTCGCAAATGGAAAAAAATATATATGATATATCATCACTATTAAAGGGAAAAGTAGATTTTCATTCCCTCGATTACAAAAATATTTTTAATATGGCGTTGCCTGGAGATATAATTTATATGGACCCTCCGTATCAAGGGGTTTGCGGTGAAAAAGACTCACGTTATTTCTCCGGTATAGCACATGCAGAATTCGTAGAAGAATTAAAGCAACTTATTAAAAAGAAAATCTCTTTTGTTATCAGTTATGATGGTCAATGCGGGAATAAAATTTATGGTAATGAAATATCTATAAAAGCGGGTATAAAACATATTGAATTAAAAGCGGGACGTTCCAGCCAAGCAACGTTGCTAGGAAAAAATGAAATTACCTATGAATCCTTATATATAAGTCATGATTTAATTAACCCTTAATCCCTTCCATCCCGCCACAGTTCCCGGCCATCAGGCGAGGGCAAGCGGCGGATAAGGGGTCAAAGCTCACCTGCCGGCCGCCTTGCGTGTGCGCGGCATGCGATAATCAGCACCGTCCGGTTTTTGGCATTCACACCTCTCTATGAAAATCCTCGTCACAGGCGCGGCCGGTTTCATCGGTATGCACACCTCCGAACGGCTGCTGGCTCGCGGCGATGAAGTCATTGGGCTAGATAATCTCAATAACTATTACGACCCTGCCCTCAAAGAAAGCCGGCTGGCGCGTTTGCGCCCGTTGCCGGGCTTCCGGTTCGTGAAAATGGACGTGGCGGACCGTGCGGGGATGGAACGCCTGTTTGCTGAAGAGCGGTTTGACCGCGTTGTACATCTTGCTGCCCAAGCCGGCGTGCGCTATTCGCTGCAAAACCCGCATGCCTACGCCGATAGCAACTTAACAGGCTTCGTTAATATTCTTGAAGGTTGCCGCCACGGGCAGGCGGCGCATCTGGTGTATGCCTCGAGTTCCAGCGTTTACGGCGGTAACGCGAAAATGCCGTTTTCAGAGCACGACAGCGTTGACCATCCGGTGAGCCTGTATGCCGCTACTAAAAAAGCCAACGAACTCATGGCGCATACCTACAGCCACTTGTACGGCTTGCCCACAACAGGATTGAGATTTTTCACTGTCTATGGGCCGTGGGGACGCCCTGACATGGCGCTTTTCCTCTTCGTTAAAGCCATTCTTGAAGGCCGTCCTATCGACGTATTCAACCACGGCAAAATGAAGCGCGATTTCACCTATATTGATGACATCGTTGAAGGCGTTATCCGCGTCCTAGACCGCCCCGCCGAACCCGATGCGGCGTTTGACCCGATGCGCCCGGATCCGGGGCGTAGCCGTGCGCCGTATAGGGTGCTCAACATTGGCAACCATGCCCCGGTCGAACTCATGGCGTTCATTGAAGCGATTGAAGAGGCGTTAGGGCTTCAGGCGCAAAAAAACTTCCTGCCCATCCAGCCGGGCGACGTGCCAGAAACCTATGCCGAGGTCTCTGAACTCGTCCGTTGGACAGATTTCAAACCCGCCACAAGCGTGCGTGAGGGGGTTAAAAATTTCGTAGCATGGTATCGCGCCTACTACGGTGACGGCGGAGGCAAAACGTGCGTTTCTTGAGACGCTCCGCAAAAGATGCTGACGGCTCCCCTAAACAGGCTCACAGCGCCGCCCATCCCGCCGCCGCCCAAAGCAGGGATAAAGCCCGCCCCGTTCTAAATGCCCGCGCCGCGATGGCGTGTTACCTGATGCTGGCTTTGGCCTATCTAATAGGGCTAGGCGTACCGATGTTAGATGGCGCGGCGGCAGGATATGCCAACACGGCGCTTTCTCTCCACGCAGAAGGTATCCGGGCACAGGTTGGGACGAACGGCCCGCCGCTGTTGTTTTGGCTGTCGGCGTTCTCGTTTGAGATGTTTGGCGTCAACGTTGTGGCCTACAAACTGCCATCCCTGCTGTTTTCCGCGCTGGCCGTTTATTCCACCGTCCGTGTGGGGGCCGTGCTGTACAACGAAGATACCGGGCGGCTGGCGGGCGTCATTCTAGCCAGCGCGTTTGCGTTGCTGTTTGCCGCCAACAATGCGGACATGGACGCCATCCTCATCGGTTCCGTTATTTTTACTACCTCCCAGCTGATGATTTTCGTCACCGACACGCACAAGCTCGCCGCCCGGGCGCACCTTGTGGTGGCGGGGCTTGGATTAGCTATCGGTCTGGCCGCACGGGGTTTGCCGGGTGTGATATTGCCGCTGTTTGCCGTATTCCTTTTTTTGGTCTACCGCCTTGAGTGGCGCAAACTTTTTGACCCGTTCTGGCTACTGCTGCCCTTGTCTGCGTTCTTGTTCGTATTCCCGCTTATCTATCTCTGGCACGAAGAAACCGGCCAGAACGGGATGGCTTTCATCCAATGGGCACAAAGCGCCGAACAGCTATCGGCGGAAAACCCGTTTTTAGGCGAGGGCATGGCAGAACGCTTTTTTTACTATTACACCTACCTATGGGCTTTTCTGCCGTGGTCAGCCATTGCACTGTGGGCGGCCGCTTCCAGCGCGCACCGGCTTGTGAATGACCGCTACTGGCCCCGTGCGCGGGGCGAGGCTGTCACGCTAGGCGTAGTGGTCTCCACGTTTATTTACATTACGGTGTCGCAGTTTCACCTGCTGCACTATGTCACCGTCTTGCTGCCCTTTTTTGCCGTCCTGCTTGCGGGATGGCTGCCCGCACGGCTAAGGCATCCCGCCAGCTATCACTGGCTCTGGCGTGTGCAGTACGTCGTTTTTGCGTTGATTCTGGATGCCGCGCTTGTGTTTAACGGATGGATGTTCCCTTTGCATGACTGGCAGACGGGCATCGCGGCGCTGGCACTGCTGGCGCTCGGCATCTGGTTTATCCCGCTCTGGACACGCGGCTCCCGGCTCATCATCGTCACTGTCAGCATTTCGACGGTGTTCTGGCTGTTAGCCAATGCCAACCTTTACCCCGGCTTGCTCGAAAACCAAGCCGGGACGGCGCTCGGCAGCACGGCGATACGGCCAGACCAGCGCATCAATCCCGATAACATTTTCTGCCTTGATAGCGAAGGTCCCTCGGCGAGCCTCAATATCGCTATCCGGGAACAGGCCAAACCCCTAACGCTCGACGAAATTTCCAAACGGACCGGGGATGGGCGGGAAACAATTCTGTTCGTCACGGCTGAAGGCCGGGAAAAAATCAGTGCTTACGGGCTATCTTTTGACGTACTGGCGTCCAGCCCCAACTACAGCAACATTTCCCTTCCCAGATGGAAATTCCTCAATCCGCACACCCGCAAAGACGAACTGCGCACGGCCTACCTCCTGCGGATGAAGCAGCAGTCATAGCCTAGATACCGCCGTGCCGCTTTCCCGCATTGACCCAAGCCGTTATCCCGCGCTACTGGCTGAAAAAACAGATGCTTTCCGCCGTGCGTTTGCCGGCTTCAATTTGCCGGCTCCGCAAATTTTTGCCTCCCCCCATTTGGGATACCGGATGCGTGCAGAGTTCAGAATGTGGCACGAAGGCCGCCGCGTTAGCTACGCGATGTTTAGCCCCGCCGACCCGCGCCGCCCCGTTACGGTTCAAGATTTCCCGCCCGCCATTGAAACCATCCGCAATTTAATGCCGAAATTGCGGGAACATCTCTTGGCTGATGACATCCTGCGGGCGCGTATCTTCCAAACCGAATTTCTTGCCACGCGCCAAGGCGAAGCACTGGCCACACTGATTTACCACCGGCCGCTTGACGCACAATGGGAAGAGTCCGCACGCCGATTGGCAGATAGCCTTGGCATTCACATCATTGGCCGTAGCCGGGGGCAAAAAATTGTCATAGGCCGCGATTTTTTGGAAGAAGAAATCGAAGTCGACGGCTTACGTTTGCGCACACGTCAGGTTGAAGGCGGCTTTAGCCAGCCCAACGGCGAAGTTAACCGCGCCATGCTGGGCTGGGTACGCAAACAAGCGGCGATGCTTGGGGGCGATTTGTTAGAGCTTTATTGCGGCAACGGTAACTTCACCGTGGCGTTGGCGCCGCTGTTCAACAAAGTGCTTGCCACCGAATTGAGCAAAACATCCGTTGCCGCCGCACGGTGGGGACTGCAAGCCAACAGCCTTAACAATGTTGCCCTAGCAAGAATGGCCAGTTTTGAAGTGAGTTCCGCGCTTGCCCGCGAGCGCGTTTTCCGGCGGCTTCAGGAACAAAACATCAATCTTGATGATTGGCATTTCACAACGCTTTTCGTCGACCCGCCCCGCGCCGGCCTTGATGCGGACACGCTGAACTTGGCACGGAGTTTTTGCAACATTCTCTATATTTCTTGCAATCCCAACACCCTACGCGAAAACATTACCCAACTCTCTTCTACCCACACCATTGCGGCCGCAGCTATTTTTGACCAGTTTCCTTATACCGAGCATCTTGAGGCGGGGGTAATGCTGGTGAGAGATAAATAAACGGCTCCCCCACAAGCTGCCGCTATGGGCGGTTGCCGTTTTGTTTAGCGATATGAGCGATATGTTTACACGGCAGAATCTGCCGTCTGTTTTGCCTCATGCCTATTCAATCCATGGCGGGTTTCCAAGGGATTTGGCAATACCGTGCGGCCGTGCGGCGCAACTGAACTGCCACATCCGAGCTTACTTTTGCTGGCACGGAAGATGCGTGTGAACATTTGTCCCAACCCCTGTCCCCCAAAGCATCATGCCTACAAAACCCGGACCTCACGAACTTCAGCGTGTCGCGCTTCTGCTTGAAGCGGAATCGAGCCAACTCAAAAAATTCCTTGACCTTCTCCAACGTGAAGAAGCCATACTCATCCAAGGTGACACAGACGGGCTTATCACCATCACGCGGGAAAAAAACGAGCGTTTCCGCCAGTTGCAGCATCTGCACGATGACCGCGCCATATTGCTGTCGCGCTGCGGTTTCAATAACAGCAACGCCGCGCTACGCACATTTTGCGCCAACCTCCCTAGGGCGCTTGCCCGCTGGGACGAAGTGCTCACGCTCGCGGCCCAAGCACACCAACGCAACGAATTCAACGGCCAGCTCATCACGGAACGGTTACAGCACAACCAAGCCGCCCTTTCCGTTTTGCTTGCGGCCACGGACCAGCCCCCGCTCTACGATGCCGGCGGCCATTCCCGCCCAAGCGGCGGCGGACGGATGCTAGGCAGCGCGTAATACCTTTATTTTTGCCTTGTAGCATTGATTCGCCCGGTGTGTCAGAATCCGTGCCTTACACCTTTATACAAAGAGTTAAGGCAAGGAATTCCCATGAAAGGCGGAGCAAAGGAAAAAATTGTCGGCATATTGGTTGTGCTTGCCACACTTCTAATCGGCGGCAGTTTTTGGACGGGCAGCATCATTGCCCAAGAATTCGAGAGCGGCATTAAACGCGCTGCCGAGCACGGGTTTGAAATTGAGCTGATGGATTATCAGCGCGGCATCTTTGGGGCAACGGCCCAAACGATGGTGACGTTTACGCTGCCTACTGGCGAAAAAATAAAAATTCCCTTCCTTCATACCGTCAAACACGGCCCCATTCCCACCCTATTCGTGGCCGGCCGCATCCATTCCGACCCCGATCTGCAAGAAGAGCAGCTGGCACAGATAACAAAAGCCTTTGACGGCAACCCGTTCGATGGCAACCCGCCGCCTGCTTTGGATACCACCATCGGATGGGGCGGCAACATCACTACTGTAGCGGCTGTAGACAAGCTCCTTTTCCGGGGCAAGCCCGATACTGGAACGGCCCGCACATTTGAGTTCCAAAACCTTCGCGTCACAGGCGGGCTATCTGCAAAAGAAGAAACGCTCGACACTGAAATCAACGTTGAAGCCCACAAAATTATTGTGGGGGGCGAAACAAAAGATGTCATCGAAACCCCCAAGCTCACGATTCTGTTAGAAAACATTGACGCCCGGTCGGTCAAAACCGTTGTGCAAGACATGCTCAAAAGCACGGACGATACCGTTGCGGAAGAACCCAAAGAAATTTTGAAAGACATCGACGAGGACAAAGCGGCCCTAAAAAAATACGTCAGCGCCATTTTGCTGCGTCGCCCTGTCCTCTCCATCAATAACGTTTACGCCCGCTGGTCCGAAGGCGTTGTCACCGGCAATTTTCGCCTCGTCTACGTGGGCGACGGCAACCCCGATACCTTGTCTGACACCAGCGTTTCCGCCGACTTAAAACTGGAAATGCCGCGTGCGCTGGTGACGCGCCAATTAAGTTCCCAAGTCTCTGAAGAAATTGCTGAAGAACTGGAAGACGGCGAAGAGAACGATGTCGACATCAAGAAAGAAACCAGCGATGAGGTCAACAAACAGCTTGCCAAGATGATTCAAGAAGGCAGCCTGATTGAAAAAGGCACAACCCTCACCGTGGATGCGCATCTTTCCAACGGCGAACTCACCCTTAACGGCAAACCGCATCCCATTAAAGACCTGCTAAACCTCGGTTTAAGCGTACTGCCGCTGGATGTCTTGCTAGATTTTGGCCTGTTGCCGTTCTAGTTCTATATCAATTTCGGCTGATGCGTTGGGCACTACTTCCGCTCGCGTATCAGCCTTGATTTTTCGCGTTCCCAGTCCCGTTTTTTCTCATCTTCGCGCTTGTCATACAGTTTTTTGCCTTTTGCCAGCCCAATTTCAGCCTTGATGCGGCCTTTGCTGAAATGCAGATCCAGCGGCAAAAGCGTATAGCCCGCACGTTCTACTTTGCCGATAAGGCGCGCAACCTCTTTGCCGTGAAGCAGCAGCTTACGGGTTCGGACAGGGTCGGCCTTGATGTGGGTTGAGGCATTCGCCAGCGGAGTGATGTGCATCCCTAAAACAAACAATTCCCCGCCATGCACAATCACGTAAGACTCTTTAATGTTCGCACGGCCAGCGCGTATGGCTTTGACTTCCCACCCCTCCAGCACCATCCCACACTCGTACCTTTCCTCAATGAAGAAATCATGATGTGCTTTGCGGTTCTGGATGATGCTCATGAAGAATACGGGGTTAGGTTGCGTTAGAATCGCGCATCTTATCAGCTTGGCAGCCGCCCCGATGGCCGATGTCCAAAAGAAAGTCCTGATTGAATTCACCCCCGCGCAAATGTTCGATTTGGTCGACCGCTGCGAGGACTACCCGCTGTTCCTGCCTTGGTGCGGCGGCGTCGAACTTATCTCCCGCACAGACGAAGTCACCGCCGCCACGCTACATATCAACTACCACGGCATCAAATCCCGTTTCAGTACCCGAAACCCCAAACGTTACCCCTCTGAAATGGCCATCCACCTCACGGACGGCCCTTTCACCCGCCTTGACGGCGCATGGCGCTTCACGCCGCTTGGAGACGTTGCCTGCAAAGTTGAATTTGAACTGCACTACACGTTTTCCAATCGCCTGCTCGAAAAAATTCTTGGCCCGGTGTTCAACCACATTGCCAATACTTTTGTGGAAGCGTTTGTGAAGCGTGCCAATCAAGTCTATGGGACTGCAAAAAAATAAGGGCGGCAAAATTTTTCCTTACAATTTGCCGCTGTAGGTTTTCTCCAAAAACAATGTCCACTGCCTTGACTGTGAAGTACCTGTGGTGCGAGCATCGTTCCTTTTCGTTTTAAGGTTTTTGGTTTTTACTCTTCCCTTCTTTCACGACTCTCTATTCTCATGGCTACCACAAACCCCGCACTGTATTACCAACCGTCGGGAAAAACCACACTCAGCGGTCTTGTTACCTTATTGATTGGCGGCATCGCCGCCATTTGGATATTAGGCATTGCCTACACTTATGCGGTTGGGTTCATACCGTTTATTTATATCAATTTTATTGTCACCGGTGCTTTTGGCATTTTGGCGGGAATATCTTTTTCCTTGTTTGTAAAAAAAGGAAATTTGCGCGCACCCGGTAAAGTAACACTTCTCACAGCCATTGCTACGCTTATTGGCCTCTATCTCCATTGGGCCTTTTTTTGCGCCTACCTTCTGCATCGGGCGTCGGATATACCACTATGGGAGGCATATCAATCATATTTATTTTCACCTTCCAAGATTATCGATACCGCAAAATACTTACTTGATAACGGGCATTTCTCTATTGGCAGAAGAGGTCGGAATACACCCGTTACAGGAGGTTTCCTTGCGTTAATTTGGCTTGTTGAAGCCCTCATCATCTTAGGTGGCTCTCTACTTCTGCCACGAGTGAAGTCCCAAGAGCCTTATTCCGAAAACCTCAACCGCTGGGCCGATGCTGAAGAACTTCCCGGGCGGATGTCTCATTTCGAGGATGTTGTTGCCACTAAAAACGCGCTTGAAGCGGGTAATATTACCCCGCTTCTCAATACAGAACCTACCGATGAGAAGGCATCTCACTCAAAAATTGTTCTTTATTCAGCCGAAGGCGATTCAAATTGCTATTTCCTTTCGCTTAAAAACGTTACTGTGAAAATCAATAAAAAGGGTAAGGAAGAAAGCAGCACGGATACCGTTGTTGAATATCTGCGTATTACCCCCGCGCAATATCAGGAATTAAGCAAAAAGTTTGGTTCATAAAACACTCCCTGGTTAACGGAAACGGCCATGAGTGAATTCGTCCCAGTGGAAGTTATCTACGCCCTGCCCCACCACCAAGACGCTATTTCGCTCTCCGTGCCGGACGGCTCAACGGTCCGGGAGGCGGTAGAAGCCTCCGGCCTGCTGCTTAAATATCCTGAAATTGATTTAGGCGGACTCAACAAAGTCGGCATCTACAGCAAACCCGCCCG
>JAIRPB010000124.1 GCA_031257305.1 Azoarcus sp. | reverse complement strand
TTCTTCTTCGGCATTTTTTAGCGGGCGGGCTTCGGCGTGTGCGCCAAGCTGGACTTCATACAAACGCGCTTCAGCGTCTTTGGGTTTCACTAAGATGCGGCTGTCACGGATAATGGCGACTCCCTGCCCGCCGCCCGAAGGCTTTATCACCGCAAAACCGGCGTCGTCTTTCGGCAAACTCAATAAATCGCGCCCCCAGCACTGGTGGCGGGTGCGCCCGCCCAATAGCCCCATGATGGTGGGGACAATATCGATTTGCGACCCTACCGTTGCGCGGGCCGTGCCGAATTTTTCTTGGATACCCGGCGCAATCAGCAGCAACGGCACGTTAAAACGGTGCAAATCAATTTCGGTGAGTTGCGCGTGACTGCCAAAACCGTGGTCGCCTACCACCACGAAAAGCGTTTCTTTGTAATACGGCGATTTTTTTGCCCGCTCAAAAAACTGCCCCAATGCCCAATCTGAATAACGCATCGCCGTGAGATGCTCATCCATTGACCCCTGCCCCGTCACGGGCGCTATTGGTAATTTTGCGGGCAACGCATAAGGCGTGTGGTTGGAAAGCGTTTGAAGCAACGCATAAAAAGGCTTGCCCGATTGCGCTAAGGTGTCTAGCTCCGCATTGGCGCGTCCAAACATATCCTGGTCGGAAACGCCCCATGTTGGGTCCGATACCACAGGATTCACGTAATCGTGGCGTCCCACAAAATGTGTCATGCCCTGATTGCCAAAAAATCCAAGCTGGTTATCCCAAGCAAAATCGCCGTTATAGACATACACGTTTGAAAACGCCCGTGCGCCAAGCAATTGCGGCAACCCAGAGAATTTATGCCCGCCTTCCGGCATCTGCATCAAATATTCAAAACCGGGCAGATTCGGGAAACATGCCATCGTGGCAAACATGCCTTGGTGCGTGTGTGTGCCGTTGGAGAAAAAGCGCGTAAAAAGCAAACCTTCCTTCGCCAGCCCATCAAACTGCGGCGTGATGTCGCCCGTCGCGCCTAGCGCACCCACAGAATGCCCCGCGAAACTTTCCATCAAAATCACCACCACGTTTTTGATAGGCAAGCGGTTTTTTTCGGGCGGCGTAAAGTCACGGCGAACCGGCGCGTCTGCGGAATCCACCAGCTGGTCATTAGGCGTCAGCAACATCTTTCGCGCCATTGACTGCGCTTCTTCTGTGGGCAGAGTCGGTTTCCAAGCGTTTTTCCGTTCGCTCGAAAAACGGGTTAGCGCCGCGTCTGCCAACGTCAATACACCATTCAGCCCCAATTGGTTGGCAAACACAGAACTTGTGGTGAACGCATCTCCCCAACGCATCGGCGGGCCATGCCGTAACGTGCCGCGTATTGCCAGCACAGCAAATGCCAAGCACATCAAACACGCAAGAACGCACAGCCGCCAGTCCGGCCGGTATGTCGCCGCCGGTTTCGTTACCCGGTCAATTTTCCAAAAAACCCAACCCAAAAGACACGTTGCCATCCCCCAAGCCGAAAGTAGGCGCACCACTGGAAAGCCATGCCAGAGCATACTCGTCACGGTTTTGGGGTCTTCAGCCATGTATTGAAATACCAAACTGTTCAGCCGCTGGTGAAATTCCCGGTAAAACTCCAGTTCAATCACCCCCAGTAGCACAGCAAGGCTCACGCAAACTGTCAGCCACGCCCGCATTGCCGCCCGCATCGCCATTGCCCGCGTAGAGAGCAAAGCCAGCAGCAACGGCACCAACAGGCAAGCCATCACGCGCAAATCAAATCGCAGGCCATTCAAAAACGCTTCCAGAAGTTCCCCGGCGGATGCCGTGCCTATTAGTTCCCGGTTCCAAAGCAGCAGCGTGAGCCTCAAAAGGCTAAACGTAACGAGCAGCAATAAGCCAGAAAACCCGGTAAAGGCGAGATGGGCGCGGAGAGGTTTTTGAAAATAGGCGTTAGACGGTGAGAGCATAAAGCGTTGAAAGCCTAAAAAAAGAGGCGCTATTGTGCGGGAAATTAAGGTTCAACGGCCACGAGCCGCGCATATCCCGATGAAATGCTTGAATCAGCCTGAATTGTTATTGTTGCGCCAGAAGGCAATGCAGTACGCAGGGAAGCAGCAAGCGCCTGAATGCCTTTTTCGTCAGGCTCATTCGCCAACAGACGCCATGACCGGACGGGCGACTTCGCCACCAAAGCGGCAACCCGTTTCCACTGCTCTGCCCCAACCGGGTAAAGAAAAGACGGGGAAGGGACAGGAGAGATGCCAGAGTCCATTGACGAGCGGGCAGGTAGCGCCTCGGCCTGCATCCTCGGCAACGGTTCCGGCGATGCTTCAGAAAGAGAAGCGGCTTGGGGCGGGACGGTTGCGGGGGCGATTGCGGGGGCAGGGGCGGGAGTAAGGGTAGGGGCAGGGGCGAAAGTAAATTCGGCAGAGGGCATCTCCGTTGTGTTCTGGCCCGCCCGTTTTTCGTCCGCCAACATGTCTGCCTGTGCTGCGTGTCCTGCGCGATGGCGTTTAGAAAGCGCCCGTTCTTTCTGCATCCGTGCCGGTTCACGGGACGGTTGTACCGCTCTTGGGGGCGGCGGCAGGACGGGTTGAGTTCTGTGCGTAACATCAGGGGCAAGATATTTGGGCGCGGGAACGGGAGGTTCTGCTAATGCCGCTTCAGATTCCTCTGGCGCAGGCTCTAACGCCGCCAATGGCATCTCTTGCTCCGGTACGGCTCCCCCCCAATCTGGAAATTCATTGGGAGGTATCAGCCCCCAAATCAACAAGGCAAGACAGGCGCTCACGGCCAAAGCCATACCCGCCCGCCAACGGAAAAAGAAATGGGATTTGGGGCGCGCTGCCCCGTTCGATACCGACGGTTGCAACATCCATGTTTGTTTCAGCCAGGCTTCAGTCTGTGCCGAGACGGGCGCATCAAGTGCCTCTTCGGCGCTGCCGCCGCGAGCGAGGAGGTGGCGGATAGCTTCGCGCCGCGTGGCCTGTGCCTGTTCCAGAGTTTGCGCATCTTTCAGCACGGCATCGCGCAAGGCATCTGACGGCTCAAAAACGGCAGGAGAACCCAACGGATCTATCTTTTTCATCCGGCATCCTCCAAAACACGGCGCAAATGCGCAAACGCATAGCGCAAGCGGCTTTTCACCGTCTCAAAACCCGTACCGACCGAAGAGGCGATTTCTTCCAAAGAAAGCTCGCTAAAAAACCGCAACACCACCACTTCGCGCTGTAAAACCGGCAGCATCATCAGCGCCTGATGCACACGGTGCAGGTTTTGGCGCAGATTCATTTCTTCCTCCGGGCTAGGTTCCTCACCGGGCAGAGGAATTTCTTCGTCCCATTTTTCGTGCTGCGCGTAGGCGCTCTTGCGCACATCAAGCAAGGTATTACGCGCAATCTGGTACAGAAAAGTACGAAACGCGGCACGGGGTTGGTAATCGGCGCAACGCATCAATTTCAGCCATGTCTGCTGGCAAATATCCTCCGCCGCCGCGCCATCGCCCTGACAACTCCAAGCAATAAAATTGAACAAAGCACGGTTGTGGCGGCGAAAGAGTTCAGCAACCGGCTCCCCGACAATACCCCGTGACACCAAAATCATGAGGTCTTCGTCAGGGAGGCTGTCAATCTGAGGCGGGCGGGCGGCAGGCTTCATCGCGGCAGTATAGCCGCTCGGCGTAGCGCGTTGGGCCGCCCCCGCCCCAACCTGCTTATTTACCTGAAGCCTTTGGCCTACCCTGCCCGGCCGCCAGTGCGTCGGCTAAGTCAATGAGTTTGACGAGTTCGGCGCGGTAGCCGAATTCATCCTCGCCGGCCGTAAAACTTGCCGCCAGCGTCCGTGCGTCTTGATAGCCCCACGAACCCAAATCGGCTTTGCCGCGTAGCAATTGCCCGAATCCCGCCACGGCTGTTGCAAGCCGGAAATCGCTATCGCCCTCATTCACGGATTTCAGCGCACTGCGAAAAACCGGTATTTCCATCAGCGTACTGCTATCCCCATCCGGCTGTTTGTAGCGCAATTTGACAAAAGCCAGTTCATTGCCCGTCGCACCGGGAACATTCGCCGTGTTTTTTTGATAGCGCAGGGGTTCTAGCGCGCCTTTTTTGCCGGCCAGCGTGAGTTCATAAAGCGCCGTCACTGTATGTCCCGCGCCAATTTCGCCCGCGTCAATTTTGTCGTTGTTAAAATCTTCGCGCTTGAGCATCCGGTTTTCATATCCGATTAAACGGTATTCGCTCACCGCCGCCGGATTGAATTCAACTTGGATTTTCACATCTTTGGCAATCGTCGCCAGCGTGGAAGTCATTTCATTGACCAATACCTTTTTGCCTTCCATCAGCGAATCAATGTACGAATACGCGCCATTGCCCGCATCAGCCAATTGCTCCATCAACTGTTCGTTGTAATTGCCTGTCCCAAAACCGAGAGTCGTAAAAGAAACGCCAGATTTGCGTTTCTCTTCAATCATCTCTTTGAGCTTGTCAAAATTGGTGACGCCCACATTAAAGTCACCATCGGTTGCCAACAGGATGCGGTTAATGCCGCCCTCAATAAAATGCTCGCGGGCCTGCTGGTAAGCCAATTCAATCCCAGACGCTCCCGCCGTGCTGCCGCCCGCAGTTAAACGCTTAATCGCATTGCGGATTTTTTCTTTATTTTCACCAGAGGTTCCCGAAAGCACCACAGATGTCGCCCCCGCATACGTCACCAATGAAACGCGGTCCTGTTTGCGCAATTGGCTCACCAGCAAATTCAGCGAAGATTGCAACAGCGGCAATTTATCCGGTGAATCCATTGAACCCGACACATCCACCAAAAATACAAGATTAGCCGGAGGCAAAGACTGCTTGGCAATGTCCTGCCCTTTAATCGCAATCCGCATCAAGGATTTTTCGGTGTTCCAAGGCGCGGGAGCCAGGGCCGTATGCACAGCAAACGGTTTGCCGTCAGTCGGCAGCGCGTAACGGTAGGGGAAATAGTTAACCATTTCCTCCACCCGCACCGCGTCACGCGGCGGCATCTGCCCCTGATTCAGCATCCGGCGCACATTGGCGTAACTGCCTGTATCCACGTCAATGGAGAACGTCGAAACCGGTTCTTCAGCCACGCGCTTGACCGGGTTATCGTCAATTTTTCCGTATTTCTCGCGGTTGGGTTCAACACCGCCATAGTAGGGGTCAGCAGCGGATGCCGCCAACTCGAAAACCTCCATCTTGGCCGGAAGGGGCGGTTCAGCAGAGCGAATACGTGATGGCGGCGGTAAGGTTCTTCTGTCCGCCGTGCTTTTCTGCATAAGAGGCATCGGGGCGGGCATCATTTGCCCCGATTCGGTATCAGCCTGCGGTAAGGCTGCTTCTTCGTTCGAGGCGTTCTCCGTAAACGAGCACGCAGACACCAGAAAAACAGACAGTAAAACGGTTTGTTTCAGCTTCATGAAAATTCTCCAAAGAAATGAAAGACTGCCAACATGAAACGACTCAAACAAGAAAATGGGGTTAAAGAAATTTGCCCGTTGCCCCGCCAAGGCATAGCAGAGAACCCGCCGCAGGTTTTCTCCCTCCTCCCGCTTGTGGGAGAAGGAGAAGCGGGGCATCCCGTCATTTTTGGGAAGTCCTCCCGAATTGGGAAGCCTGAAGCCCTCTCCCTCTGGGAGAGGCACGAAGTGCCGGGCGAGGGAGCAACGCCGGAATGAGCACCGGCCTCATCCCTTGCGCCGTTCCCTCACCCCCTCTCCCAGTGGGGAGAGGGGCAACGCCGAGAGGCATCTGAAAGGTAGGGCAAGCAATCCTGCTTGCCTCTGCACGTGGATAGCAAGCAGGATACTTTCCTTACATTTGGGCACAGGGATGCTTGCCCCAACAGGGCGGGCGTTGTTCCTGGGTTTTGCGTGGGCGCTACATGTGGCGTCTTTTCGGGCGCTTTTGCCAAGCATCCCTACGAAGATTCCCGTCATTGCGAGCCGAAAGGCGAAACAATCCAGACCATCCGCCGGACGAGATTCTGGATTGCTTCGCTACGCTCGCCATGACGGGTATTCTGAAATGATATAAAACACATATGTTGTGTTTTGCGTGACTTGGGTTTATTCAACATCCAGCATATTCATCACCAACAAACACATTGTTTCTTTTTCATCCGGTTTTGAGAGCGCAATCATTAAGGTCATTGCCGCCAGCGCGTTGTTTGAGATAATCAGCTTTCCGGTTGAATCCATTAGCGCGTTATTTTTATTCAAGAAATAGATGAACAAAGCAGCGGCGATTCTTTTATTGCCGTCCACAAACGCATGATTTTTAATTAGGAAATACAAAAGGTTTGCGGCCTTTTCATAAAGTGAGGGATAAACTTCTTCGCCCCCGAACGTTTGATAAACCGCACCCAACGCGCTTTTGAAAGATTCGTCTTTTTCCCGCCCAAACAGCGGGCTTGCTTCGGTATAGTTTATTGAATCAACAAGCGCACGTGCTTCATCGTATTTGAGTTCATAGAGGGCACAAAGGCTTTTTGGTTTTGTTAAAGATTGATGGTCGTAATTGTCAAGCAGAGAAAGCCCAGCAGTAAATCGGCTCAATACATCTGAAATACCGGAGACCTCGGCAATCTCGCTTCTTCCGATAATGTCCACCACCTTATCCAATTGCGCCAGCCGGCAGCGATTGACGGTAAACCCACTGACAAGGTGCTCTTTAAGCACAGTATTCGCCCAACGCCGGAAATGAATGCCTTCAGAGGATTTAACGCGGTAGCCCACCGAGAGAATCATGTCAAGGTTGTAGTGTTCGATATTCCGCGTGATTTTTCGTGCGCCTTCCTGCTGAACTGTCGCAAATTTTGCGACAGTTGGAATACCCGCCAACTCCTCATGCAAAGCGTTGTTGACATGTTTGCCAATGGTTTTGACATCCCGCCCGAATAGCACCGCCATCTGCTGCCGATTCAGCCAGACGGTATCGCCATCGGTTTTAACCTCGACCAACACGGATTTTTCTTTCGTTTCGTAGATTGCGATGGATTGTTGTTGCGGGCGGCAGGATGAGCTTCCCCCTACGTTTCCGGCGGCTGGATTGCACGTTTGGTTATTCATGTGAAATTTCCGATAGTTAAAAAATGAGACACAATTATATCAGAAAAAAATGAATAATGAATAAATAGCGTAGTAAGAAGCAAGGCAAGCATCCTGCTTGCCTTGCCTTCCCGACGCCTTTCGGCGCCGCCCCTCTCCCGCCCCTGCGGGGCACCCTCTCCCCTTGTGGGAGTACAATGCTATATGAACACTGCCCTCCCAGAGGGAGAGGGTTTCAGGCTCTTCAATCATGCCTGTGGCAGCGCACATTCCACGGCGTGTTCGTCAAAGGCTTCAGAGAGTTGCCGTGCGCGGGCGAGTAATGTTTCTGTCATAACTTCTGGGGTTGCCCCGAAGGCGACGAGTTCCCGCGCTAGCAGTAGGCACGTGGGGAAAATGTTGCGTACTTGGGCAAAGTCATGGACGACGGCAAAAACGGTGCGGCCTTCGCTATGCCAATGCAGGATGAGTTGGGTGAGGTCCTCGGCGGTCCGGGCGTCAATGGCGGCAAACGGTTCATCGAGCAGTACGACGGGGGCATCCTGAAGAATGAGCCGGGCAAAACGGGCGCGTTGGAGTTGCCCGCCGGATAGCGAGCCGATGGGGCGCGTTTCAAACCCGGCCAAACCTACCGTATCCAGCGCGGCATGCACCCGCTCCCGGCATGACCGCGAGACTCCCCGGAAAGCGCCAATTTCGTGCCATAAACCCATCGCGGCCATGTTGAAAACCGAAATGGGAAAGCTGTTGTCCAATTCGCTGCGCTGCGGCATGTAAGCCAGCATGTCGCGGCTCTCCCCGGCGGGAGACATGCGGATGTGGCCATCCAGCGGGCGGAGTTCTCCGGCCATGCCTTTGAGGAGGGTTGATTTGCCCGCGCCGTTGGGACCGACCACGGCCACCAGTGAGCCAGCGGGAATTTCCGCATTTAAGTGGTGTACCGCCGGGTGACGCTCATAGCCGAGGGTGAGGTTCTCGAAACGGATAACGGGAACGCGGGCAGATGGGGCAATCTGCATTGCTTTAACCGCCTAGCGCCCAAAACACGGCCAGCCACAGCAAACCGCAGACAGCGGCGGCAATGGCGCAACGCAAACCAATGCCGTATTCAAGAAGCCCCGGCGTAGGGTGCGCCGGATGATGTTCGGCAGGAGTGGGGTTCATACCCGGACAGGCGTTTTCGCCCGTGGTGCTGGAAAGCGTTAGAAGGTAGCTTTTGGCGGGAATGTTTGCAATGGGGAGATGTCTGTTTTAGATGAGTTACTATTCGGGCTTTTGCTGATAGCACGTTTTGGAAGTTGTCGAATGAAAACGTTTGCGGTTGTCTTGCTGGCTGTGCTATTTCAAAGCGCAGCAGCGGCGGAGGAAATCTCAGATGGTCAGCTACGGTATGAGCGATATTTGGTAGAAGGAACAGAAGCCTCTGTCATGCTCCATACCGCTTGTGCGGCAAAGAGCCATGCAGAAGGTAAAAGACCTGAAATCGAGTGCACGGGATGTATTGACTGCTCCGTGGGGACGCTCGCCATCAGCCGCACACCAGAGGCCGCACAAGCGTTGGTGAATCTGCTGTCGATTTTTGTATCAGATGTAGGGCTTGCGGAAAGCCGTCACTGCATGATTCTGATACGGGGGAAACCGCTCTTGCCCCTGCTTCGGAAACTGAATCCTGCCCAAGCTAGGAAACATTGCGCGGCGTTGCTGGACAAAGTCTCTGTGGGGAGCTATCCAGACATTTCCAAAGTCACGCCGGAGCAAGTATGCACTTCGGAAGATACCATCCGTTTCTGGCGGGACAAGTCTATTAGCGACATTGAAGCCGGGAAACAATGCGAGCCTTGGAATATTGACTGATAAGGCAACCGGCCCAGCGCCGGTTGCTCTTGGGCAATGTTTGCGTTAAAGCCCCGGCGCGGAGGGTTCTTGTTGATGCGCGGTGAGCAGCGCGGAAAACTCGCGTTCCATCAGGGCGGAATCGCCAAGGTTGAGGGCAAGCAGGTGCCGCAGGTGGTTGATGCTGTCAAGGTCGGTTTCGTCGCAGGCGATGCCGATGAGGTTGTTGCTGTGGTGGGCGACGTGCCCTTGCATGCGTACATAGGTTTCGCTGTCTAGGCACAGTTCGAGCAAACAGGGCGTAGATTTGGCCACATCAACGGATTCGACAGTTATCAACGCGCCGTGCAGGGATAAATCAAGTATCTTGCAGGGCCATTGGCCGCAACCGACTTGGAACGTGGCGGCGTTGCAGAAACGGACTCGTGAGAAGCGTCTGCGTTGTGGGATGTTCATATGACCCCCCGACGGTTTGTGCGGCAACCCTATTTTGCATCACGGCGGTACGCCGTAAGCGGGGTTTAAGTCACGCTATGAAGGCTGACGTGTAGAATTCACGCTGTTTTTCACACTCGGACAAGCTATCCGGGTACTATCAAAATTATCTAAAAAACATGAACTGGATTTTCCGTGTCTGACGCAGCTAGACAAACTGATTTGCGCGAGCCGTTTTCTGGCTTGCCGCCTGTCGATACGCTGCTCAACAGTTTGCTGGTAGTCGTGCGGGCGTTTGGCGGCAACCAGACCCGCGATGCGGTTCTTGCGGGGTTGCCGCTCAAAGACGGCAGGCTGACCCCTTCGCTGTTTGAACGCGCCGCGCGCCGCGCGGGGATGCGCAGCAGCATTGTTGCCGCTTCGCTTGACGACATTAACCCGGCTTTGTTGCCGGTGGTGCTGTTGCTCGATAACGGCGGGGCTTGCGTGGTGACGCACATGAGCACGCACCGCAACCGCTGGCGGGTGATTTTCCCGGAACTCAATGAAGCGGCGGTAGAACTGAAGCGGGAAAGGCTAGAACAGCATTACATCGGGCATGCCATCTATGTGCGCCCCGAGTTCCAGTTTGACGCCCGTGCGCCGCAGGGCCGCAAAGTGCGCAGCGGCCATTGGTTCTGGAGCGTGATTGCCGAAAACAAAGGCATTTACAACGATGTGTTTTTGTCTGCCTTCATCATCAATTTGTTTGCGGTGGCTATGCCGCTGTTCGTGATGAATGTGTATGACCGCGTGGTGCCCAACAGTGCGCTCGATACCCTGTGGGTCCTGACCATCGGTGTGTTCATCGTGCTGTTTTTTGAAATGATTTTGCGCACGATGCGGGGTTATTTCGTCGACCTTGCGGGTAGCCGGATTGATGTGGAACTCTCTGCCGGCATGATGGAGCGTGTTCTTGGCATGCGGATGGAGTCGCGGCCGGCTTCTGCTGGCGCGCTGGCCGCCACCATGAAGGCTTTCGAGAGCGTGCGGGAATTTATCAGTTCAGCCACGGTGACGGCTTTTGTGGATTTGCCGTTTGCGTTGCTCTTCCTTGTTGTGATTAGTTTGATTGCTTGGCCGCTGATATTGCCTTTTATCGTGGGCATTGTCGTGCTGGTTATCTACTCTTTGGCGGTGCAGGGCAAACTGCATGACCTTTCGCAGACTTCCTACCGTGCGGGCACACAGCGCAATGCCACGCTGGTAGAGGGGCTGGTGGGCGTGGAAACGCTCAAGGCAATGGGGGCGGAATCTTCCGTGCAGCACAAGTGGGAAACGAGTACGGCACTACTGGCGCGGCTCAATACCCAATTGCGGCTGCTTTCGGCATCGGCTTCTAACGGGGCTAGCTGGATTATCCAGTTGGTGAGTCTGGTGCTGATGATTGTGGGGGTGTATCTCATTAGCCAAGGCGAATTGACCACGGGCGGCCTGGTGGCTTGTTATATGCTTTCGGCACGTGCCATGTCGCCAATTGGGCGTATTGCGGGTTTGCTAGTGCAATATCATGCGGCATCCACTTCGCTGGAGTCGGCAGATTCCCTTATGGGGCGGGAATGTGAGCGCCCGGAAGGGGGCAATTTCATCAGCCGTAAAAGTTTGCGCGGCGAGATTGAGTTCCGCGACGTTGTTTTCAATTACCCGGCCCAAGAAGTTTCCTCTTTGAACGGTGTCTCGTTCCGCATCAAAGCGGGCGAGCATGTGGCCCTTATCGGGCGCGTTGGCTCTGGCAAAACCACCATCGAAAAACTCATTCTCGGTCTTTATCGCCCAACCTCCGGCTCGGTGCTGGTGGATGGTGTCGATGTCCGCCAGCTTGACCCTTCGGAACTGCGCCGCCATGTGGGTTACGTTCCCCAAGACCCGGTGCTTTTCTACGGCTCTTTGCGTGACAACATCGCGCTTACCCGCCCCCATGCCGAAGATGATGAAGTGCTCCGTGCCGCCTCTGTTGCTGGGTTAACCGAATTTGTGAATGCGCATCCCCAAGGTTTTGACTTGGTGGTGAGCGAACGCGGCGATTCGCTTTCGGGCGGGCAGCGCCAGAGCGTAGCGATTGCCCGTGCCGTGATTCACGACCCGCCCATTTTGTTGCTGGATGAGCCTACCGCTTCGATGGACCACACCACCGAGGAAGAAATCAAGCGTAACCTCATTGAATTTGGGCAAGGCAAAACGATATTGGTCGTTACGCACCGCACACCGTTGCTGGTACTTGCGGACCGCATTATTGTGATTGATAACGGACGGGTTGTAGCCGATGGCCCCAAAGCGCATGTAATTGAAGCACTGCGCGAGGGAAAAGTTGGGAGGGCGAGATAAATGAACACGCCAAACGAAACACTAGAATCCATGCAACCGGGTTCGCGTATGCCGGTGGCCAGTAGCGGCGGCAAGCGTTCGTTGCCTCCTGAACCCATGAAGCGCACCCGCAAGGCTTTTGAGCAGATGGGCAAGATGCGTGCGCCCGCACGGCCTTTATTCGAGCGTTTTTTTGACCGTCTGCTGCCCGCGCTGCCGGATTCACAGAATATGAGCTGGGGCGATGAGGCCGACTGGGCACGTTTACAGCAAGAACCGTTACGGGCGCGGCGCCTGCTACGGATTATGTCGTTCGTTGTGCTGCTGCTGCTGGGCTGGTCCGCGTTTGCGGAACTGGACGAAGTCACCCGTGGCGAAGGGCAGGTGATTCCTTCCTCGCGGGAGCAAATCATCACCGCTGTTGACCCGGGAACCATCAAAATAATTTCTGTGCGCGAAGGCCAAGTGGTTGAACCCGGCCAATTATTACTGGAATTTACAAAAGACCGCGCCGGCGCGGGGCTAAGCGCCACCCAGTCCGAACGCCGCCGTCTCATGGCAAGAGTGGCGCGCCTCCAAGCACTTATTGAGCATAAGCCGCTCGTGATACCGGAAGAAGTGCTCAAAGAAGCCCCTGACGTGGTCGCTCAAGAGCAAAGCTATTACGACTCTTCCATTTCAGAGTACGACACCCAACTCGTCATCGCCCAACAACAGCTTGAACAGCGCAAGCAAGAACTCAACGAAGCGCGGGCTATTCACGACCAAGCGGTGCACGGGCTAAGGCTTTCCAGAGAAAAGCTACAGATGTACAAAGACCCGAATATGAAAGACGTGGTGTCGAGGGCGGACCTCCTGACGGCAGAACAGGACGTAGCTAAATTTGAGGGGGACCGCAACGCGGCGGCTGCAAAAATCAACCGCACCACGGAAGCCGTCAATGAGGCTCAAAAAAAGATTGATGAAGTCGATGTCAATAAACGCAACCAGTGGGGTAAAGAGCTTTCCGAGGCGAGCGTACAGTTAGGCAAGCTCGATGAAGCGGTGAAAGTGGATGAGGATAAAGTCCAACAGACTGACATCCGCTCGCCAATGCGGGGTACCGTCAAGCGCCTGCTGGTGAATACCGTGGGAACATGGGTGCAATCCGGCAAGGAACTGGTTGAAATCGTCCCGCTGGACGACGAACTTCTGTTTAAGGCAAAGGTCAAGCCAAAAGATATTGCCTTTCTGCGCAAAGGGTTGCCCGCGACGGTCAAAATTACCGCTTACGATTTCTCCATACACGGCGGGCTTGAGGGCACGTTGGAGGGGATTGGCGCCAATACGGTGACGGACGAAAAAGGGAACATGTTCTACGAAATTATGGTGAGCACGAAAAAGAATAATTTGGGCAAAGATAAGCCCATCACCCCCGGCATGGTGGCGGAAATTGACGTACTCACTGGCAAAAAAACTGTATTGGCGTATATTCTTAAACCTGTTTTGAAAGCCAAGGCAAACGCAATGACGGAGCGATGATGCGTAACCTGTTTCTCGTGGCTGACGCGATTTCTCCCTCATCACGCTGGCAAGATGCCTTTGCGGATGGCGTCTACTTCACGCTTGACGTGGCCATTTCCTCGCGGATGAAGCCCGACATCGTTTGGCTGAGCACGGCGGTGTCTGAATGGGGCAACCTGCTCGCCAATGCGTTACAGCATTTTGCGGGTTCGCCCATTGTGGTTGTCTCCAACATCCCGACTGAGCGCGAGGCCATGCGGGTTATGGCTTCTGGCGCGCGCGGCTACTGCCATGCTTGGGCGTCGCCGGAGCAATTCAAGGAAGTGGCCCAAGTCGTCAGCCGGGGCGGATACTGGATTGGCCAAGCCTTAATGTCCCGGCTCATCGGCATCGTCAACAAAACCCTGCCCCCGCTGGACGAACTCCCAAAAGAACTTTCCGAACGCGAGGCTGAAGTCGCCCGCAACGTGGCGGAAGGGCAAAGCAATAAAGAAATCGCCCGTGTCCTTGGCATTACCGAGCGCACAGTCAAAGCGCACATGGGCGCTATTTTTGCCAAACTCGGTGTGCGCGACCGCCTCCAGCTGGTCTTGCGCCTCACAGGAAACAAAAAGCAAGAATGAGCGCCGTGATTTACGCCAAAAAAGATAGTGACGGCCATATCGTGGCGATTAGCCGTCATCCAGACGGCCAAGTTGATGCTGGCTGGTGCGTCTTGCCGGGGGATGCCCCAGAAGTACGGGGTTTTATCGAAGAACTGTCGGAATCGGACCATGCCCTGCGCGACTCCGACCTCTCTTTTGTCCGCGTACTTGAAGATGTGATTGATTTGCTGATTGAACGCTCTGTTATCCGTTTTACTGACCTGCCCCTTCCAGCCCAAACCAAACTACTCACCCGCCGTTCCAACCGCAAGCAACGTCAGGGGCTGAAATTGTTCAGTGAAGAGGGATTAGACGACGGGTTAATTTAACCCCCGTAATTTTGGGGCGTGAGATTTAACGCAATCTGTACGTCGGTACAATTACTTTCTTGTCGTCCGTCTTATACGCTTCCATCACGGTGGATAGCGTCCACGTTATCCAAGCAAACAACAGTTGCATGGGGCAACACGGAGAACCCAAATGATACTGACTCAAATTGTGGCAGCCGTTGATCCGGTAAAAGGCCATGCTTTTGCGCGTGCGCCGGATGGCTCAATCCGCGTCCTTAAGCAGGGCGACCCTCTTTACAACGGTGAAACCCTCATCGCCGACCCAAACGCCCAAGTCTTGCTAAACCCTGAAGACGGCGGCAACCCGTTCTTTGTCAACGGCCCGGTGCAAATTGCGATGGCACCGAACATCCCGGACGACGACGCCGAAATATCCCCAGAGGCGCTTGCCCAGTTTATCGAGTCAGTCCGCCCCAGGCCTAATCTGGACGACCTCGAAGCGCCAGCGGCTGGCGGCGGCGGCGGCGGTAGCTACCATGATTTCGTCCGCCTTGAACGCATCGTCGAAGAAGTCGACCCCTTGGGTTTCTCCTACTCTGCGGAAGGCTACGGCGGGCAAGGCCCCTTCAATGATAACGGGTTTGATTTCACCCTTTCGGCGGGCAATGGCGGCGGGGGTTCAGCCGCTGAACCGCCTGAAGCGCCTGAACCGCCGCCGGTATCACCTACTCCCCCCACTGGAGCGCCTGACCACTTTGAAGTGATAGAAGGCTCATTCACGAAGATCCAAGGCAGCGTCCTAGATAACGACACGGGCGTAGGGCAGCTGACGGTGGCCAAAATCGTGCTGTCCGACGGCACCGTGGTAGATGTCCCGCCAGAAGGCTACAAATTCCTGACCGAACTAAACGGCATCGCGGTTATCTACCCGGACGGGCACTTTGAGTATGCCGCGCCGGTGCGCGACCACAGCGACGACATCCCGGACATCGACTCGTTCCAATACATCGTAATAGACGAGAACGGCAACCTA
>JAIRPB010000212.1 GCA_031257305.1 Azoarcus sp. | reverse complement strand
CATTCAGGGGCAGGATTTCAAACCGGAGTTAATTTTGCGATAAAAATGAAACCTTCAAACTAACTGCCGTGGCACGTTTCCTGACAACAAAACACCCTGATCAATTAAAATACCCGCATGGCTACAACTCACATACAAGACGGGGCAGTGCAGGAAGCTGAACGCACACGTATCCGCCGCCCGCCTCTCTATAAGGTACTTTTACTCAACGACGACTTCACGCCGATGGATTTCGTCGTTACCGTTCTGCAAAAATACTTTGGAATGAACCGCGAACGCGCCACACAAGTCATGCTTCAGGTTCACCAAGAGGGTATGGGGATGTGTGGCGTATTCACAAAAGACATCGCCTCAACAAAGGTAGAGCAGGTTATATCCTACGCACGCCAACACCAACATCCGCTGGCCTGTGTGATGGAGGAAAACGAATGATTGCGCAAGAGCTTGAAGTCAGCCTTCACCTAGCTTTCGTAGAAGCCCGGCAAAAGCGGCACGAGTTCATCACTGTCGAGCACCTGCTGCTCGCGCTGCTAGACAACCCCTCCGCTGGCCAAGTGCTACGCGCCTGCTCAGTCAACATAGACAACTTACGCCGGGAACTGACCCAGTTCATCAACGAACATACCCCCAAAATTTACGGCAACGAAGAAATCGAAACACAGCCTACGCTTGGCTTTCAGCGCGTTGTCCAACGTGCCATCCTGCATGTGCAGTCATCTGGGAAAAAAGAAGTCTACGGCGCTAACGTGCTGGTTGCCATTTTTGGCGAAAAAGACTCGCACGCTGTTTTCTTCCTCCAAAGGCAAAACATTACCCGCCTTGATGTCACAAATTTCATCTCCCACGGCATCACCAAAACGTCCCCAGGGCAAACACCGTCCGCCGACCATCCCGGGCAAGAAGGCACAGAACCGCAGCAGGAGGACAAAACCCGCACCAACGCGCTTGAAGCCTATACACACAACCTCAACCAATTTGTGTTGCAAGGCAAAATCGACCCGTTAATCGGGCGCGACAAAGAAGTTGAGCGCGTCATCCAAACCCTATGCCGCCGCCGTAAAAACAACCCCTTGCTCGTCGGCGAGGCCGGCGTGGGCAAAACAGCCATCGCAGAAGGGCTTTCGCACCGCATCGTCAATAAACTCGTGCCTGAAGTGCTCGAAAACGCCCAAGTCTATGCCCTCGACATTGGCGCGTTGCTGGCCGGCACAAAATATCGCGGCGACTTTGAGCAGCGCATGAAAAACGTGCTCAAACAGTTGCTCGACAATAAAGACGCCATCCTTTTCATTGATGAAATCCACACCTTGATTGGGGCGGGCGCGGCATCAGGCGGCACGCTTGACGCTTCCAACCTGCTAAAACCGGCGCTCTCCGCAGGACGGCTCAAGTGCATTGGCGCAACCACCTATGCCGATTTCCGCCAGATTTTTGAAAAAGACCACGCCCTCTCCAGACGTTTCCAGAAAATCGACATCGTTGAGCCTTCGGTAGCTGAAACAGTCGAAATTCTCAAAGGGCTAAAAACCCGTTTCGAGGAACACCACGGTATCCGCTACTCGCTCTCGGCACTCACCAGCGCCGCAGAACTATCCGCTAAATACATCAATGACCGCCACTTGCCCGACAAAGCCATCGACGTTATCGACGAGGCCGGCGCGGCACAGCGCATCCTGCCCAAATCCCGGCAGAAAAAAACCATCAGCAAAAGCGAGATTGAAGACATCATCGCCAAAATTGCCCGCATCCCGCCCCGCAACGTCTCGCAAGACGACCGCGCCTCACTCAAAACGCTTGACCGTGACCTCAAAAACGTCGTGTTTGGGCAAGATGCCGCCATCGAAGCCTTGGCAAAAGCCATCAAAATGTCGCGCTCTGGCTTGGGCAACCCGCAAAAACCCATCGGCTCCTTCCTTTTTTCTGGCCCCACCGGCGTAGGCAAAACCGAAGTAGCCCGTCAGCTTGCTTATACCCTTGGCATTGAACTCGTGCGCTTCGACATGTCCGAATACATGGAACGCCACGCGGTAAGCCGCCTAATTGGTGCCCCTCCGGGTTATGTCGGGTTTGACCAAGGCGGCCTGCTCACTGAACAAATCGTCAAAAAACCCCACTGTGTGCTCCTGCTCGACGAAATTGAAAAAGCACACCCGGATATTTTCAACATCCTGCTCCAAGTCATGGACCACGGCACGCTCACCGACAACAACGGGCGGCAAGCCGATTTCCGCAACGTCATTATCATCATGACTACCAATGCCGGAGCGGAAGCCATGCAAAAATCCGCGATGGGCTTCTCGTCCAAACGCGAAGTGGGCGACGAGATGGGCGAAATCAAACGCATCTTCACCCCCGAATTCCGCAACCGTCTGGATGCCATGATTTCGTTCAAGGCGCTTGATACCGAGGTCATCCTCCGCGTGGTCGACAAATTCCTCATGCAGCTTGAAGACCAGCTTCACGAAAAGAAAGTCGAAGCTCATTTCACCGACGCGCTCAAGTCCTGGCTGGCTGAAAAAGGCTTCGACCCAATGATGGGCGCACGCCCGATGGCCCGCCTCATCCAAGACATGATTCGTTCCGCGCTGGCCGACGAACTCCTATTCGGCCGCCTTGCCAACGGCGGCGATGTCACCATCGACATCGACCCAGACAAGGAACAGGTCAAACTCTGCTTCAACGACAACCCAGTTTCTGACAATCCGGTTTCTGAATCTGTTGTGATTTAGAACTGGTTTAACCGACATCCAAAAATAGGGGCGGGTTTGAAAAACCCGCCCCTTGTTATCTACAGAGCCAAAGCCGTGGAATAGCTCCCATCCCTGCCTAACCCAGACCCAACCCCGTCATTGCGAGAAGCGAAGCGACGAAGCAATCCAGAATGGCAGGAATAACAGCAACATGGATTGCTTCGCTACGCTCGCAATGACGGGCGTTCTGTGTGGCCTGACGGCGGGAGACGGTTATCTACGATGCCAAAAACATCAACCGCCAAATACAAACCTTATTTCTTTTTCCCGCCGCGCTTGCCAGAACGGCCTGACGGCCCGCCTGTTTTGCCGTGGCGGAATGCGGTTTTGCTAAATTCGGCGTCGAATACCGTTTTTTGGGCCGCGCTCAATTTGCTGTAGAACGTTTCAACAGACTTGCGCGTATCAGCCAGAACACGGGCGTGTTGTTTGTTGGCTTCTTCCATGCGGTCTAGGTGGTCCAGCGCGGTTTTGGGTTCGCCCGCTTTGCGCATTTTTTCAATGCCTTCCACGATAGTGGCCGTATTTGCCGCCGCCGCTTTTTTGAAATCATCCCAAGCCGGTTTTTGTTCGGGAGTTAGCACCAAAGCCAGTTCCAGCTTTGCTAACTGCAACTCCTGACGGTTATCCAGGCATTTTTTGATTTCTTCGACGCTGGCATCACGCCAAGCAGAAAGCCCGCCGCGCTCCCATTTGCCGCAATTCACTGCCGCTTGAGCCGTGCTCCCAATGAGGGCACACGTTGCGATAACGACGATAAGCGGAGTTTTAATCCAAGGTTTCATTGCAATTCTCCTGTTGTTCAACATTGACATCCGTCGCTGTATTACCCGGACGAACCGTGCATTCTGCCCTGAAACACGGGCTAGCCATAACTATTGGATAGCCCGTTTGCAACAAAATATTTCCAGCGCCGAAATAGATACACGGAGATACAAACCTGCCACACTGCCTTATCTACCCAATGGCGCAAAACTAAGACAATTAGCACTTTTAGGGTTTAGGCACAAAAAGGAGAACCGCTCATGTCCGGCCAAGACCACATCCTCATCGTTGACGACGACCGCGATATTCGTACATTGCTGGCGGATTATCTTGAAAAACAAGGGTTACGCTGCACCGTAGCTGCCAATGGCCGCGAGATGCGTACCGAACTCGATACCCACCGCATTGACCTTATCGTGCTTGACATCATGATGCCCGGCGAGGACGGCCTATCGCTGTGCCGCAACCTGCGCGCCAGTGCCACGCCCGCCGCCAACACGCCCGTGCTGATGCTCACGGCTCGCGGCGACGACATGGACCGCATCCTCGGACTTGAAATGGGCGCGGATGACTATCTCCCCAAGCCGTTCGTCCCCCGCGAACTTTACGCCCGCATCCGCGCCATTCTGCGCCGTGCGAACGCCCTGCCCCCAAATTTAAGCGCCGCCCCCGCCGCGCAAGCGCGAGAACTCCGCTTTGCCCACTGGCGCCTAGACACAGTCGCCCGCCACCTCATCGACCAAGACGGCACCATCGTTGCCCTGTCTGGCGCGGAATACCGGATTCTCAACGTATTCGTCACCCATCCGCAAAAAATATTGTCGCGTGACCAGCTCATGGAACTCACGCAAGGGCGCGAGGCGGATGTGTTCGACCGCTCAATTGACCTCCTCGTTAGCCGGGTGCGCCAACGGCTTGGCGACAATGCGCGCGAACCAACCATCATTAAAACCGTCCGCAACGAGGGCTACATCCTCACCTGCGAAGTCACCCCTGCCTGACCGCCATCATGATGAAACACCTTTGGCCGCGCAGCCTCTTCGTGCGCCTGATGCTGATATGGCTTATCGGCACCCTCCTTATTCTGGCCGCCAGCACAACCCTATTCTTCGCTGAAGGGCAACGGGCTTGGTTTGAAGGATTTGCCAAGGAGATTGCTACCGTCGCAGACATCCTTGACCAGCTTGCGCCAGAAGAACGCCAGCATGCGCTTGAACAACAACAAAGCGCCCTGCGTTTAAGACTGCGGGCGCTCAAGCGAGTCCAGCCATTTCCGGGCGAACATCCCCTGCTGCCGATGCTGCGTGAAATCATGCCCCATCGCCAGCCCGCCTTATATATCAGCGAGGGTAAACACTACGCCCCTGAACACGAGCCGCTGATTGTTTCGGTTAACCTAGCCAATGGCGGCGATACCTCGCTCGTTGTCCGTCTGCCCGGCAGGCCGCCGTCATTTTCGCATTCGTACTCATACTGGTGGTTAAGCGCCTTTTTACTTCTCATCGTCGGCATCGGTACGCTGACTTGGATTGGCGTGCGCATCGCCACCCGCCCGCTTCTCAATCTTTCCGCCGCCGCGCATGCCTTGGGCGAAGCCCCGGAACGTCCGCCGCTCAAGCCCACCGGCCCCATCGAAGTCGTCCGCGCCGTTGATGCCTTCAACCAAATGCAGCAACGCATCATTGCTTACATTCACGAGCGCACCCGCACCCTTGCCGCCATTTCCCACGACTTGCAAACCCCCATCACCCGCTTGCGCCTTCGCGCCGAGATGATTGAAGACGAAACGCTGCAATCCCGTATCCAGTCCGACCTCGACACCATGCAGCACCTCATCCGCGAAGGCTTGGACTATGCACGAAGCATGGAAATCAGCGCCCCCCCGCAACCCATCGAACTCAACGGCCTGCTCGCGGCGCTCTGCGGGGATGCCACAGATATGGGTTGGGACGTTTCCATCACCGGGCAAGCAAGCGCCCCTTTTATTGGCCATCCCGTCGCGCTTCGCCGCGCACTATGGAATCTCATTGAAAATGGCATAAAGTTTGGCCAATCCGTTGAGATTGCCATCTCTGACCTCCCGGATGCCACCCAAATCCTTATCCGCGACCACGGGCCGGGATTGCCCGCTGAAGAAATGGAACGTGTATTTGAGCCTTTTTACCGCACAGAATCTTCCCGTAGCCGCGAAACCGGCGGAACAGGGCTAGGACTCGCCATTACCCGCAACCTGCTCCACATCCAGCACGGAACCATCCGCTTAGGCAACCACGCTGAAGGCGGCTTAATAGCGACGGTGATTTTGCCGCGTGGAAAACAAAGCCATTGATTTTTGGCCTGCAATTGCAACAGCGCAATCCCATTTGAAATGTTTTTATAAACAAGCCAAATAGGGTATTTTGTAATTAGAACTTAAAACGGAATTTTATAATATCGTTAAACAGACGGTTTTTTCATCCCAACGCTGGCGCTAATACCCGAAATCACCACCAGCGCCACTCCCAAAAACTCCATCACCCCAAATTGCTCATCCCACAAAAGCACTCCCGCGAGCGTGGCAAAAACTACCGTCGAATAAGCCAAACTCGCGCTCAATAATACTTTCCCCCGCGCATAGGCACGGGTTAGCGCAAGTTGCCCTAGCGTGGCGCAAACGCTTGTCCCGCCTAACGTAAAAAAACCAAAAAGGGTAATGGGATGTAAATCTGTAAAAAGTACCCAAGCCAAACTCATTAGCGTGGAAATCAGGGAAAGATAAAATACCGTCCGCATCTCCGGCTCCCCGCGCAAACCGAGGTCCCTCACATCAAAATACGACATCGCCCCCAAAATAGCGGAAACCAGCGCAACCACTGAACCAAACAAAATATCGGGACCGTTAAATGACGGATGCAACAAACAAGTAATACCCGAAAACCCCAACCCCAGTGAAACTACGGTATTCCACCCAAACGCAAGCCCGCGAAAAAAAATCAGCAACAAAATCAGGAAAATGGGCGAGGTGTAATTAAGCGTAACCGCTGTGCCCAACGGCAAAATGGAAATCGCGGTGAAGTTCGTGCAAAGCGAGAAAAAACCCGTCACGCCGCGTTTGACTTGCCAGCGCCAGTTCGGCGTTGCCAAACGTATCCCGTACCAGCGCATCATGGCCGACATAATAAAAAACGCGAGCAAGGCGCGGTAAAACACAATCTCCGCCAATGAATAACCTTCTTTAGCGGAGAGCTTGATGCACACGCCCATGCCGGAAAAAAGCAAGCCGGCAACGACCATCCACAAAGATTGCAAGGGTTGCATAATTTCTAGGCAGTATCCGTATCAATAAAAGAAGCAATGCGTCATCCCGTACCTACTTAGGAATGGCAAAGAGATTTTAGCATCTACCCCATACAAAACCCGCGCTAATCCCCCGGTGCTACGGCATGAAGCTGGCCCAAACAACCACCGACCTCTGCTTACGGATGGTACGTGAGATAGGAGCACGTCGGGATACAGTCCCGTTCTGTTACGCGCCGTGGGTGAGTACATAAAATGCCCATGTGGTTTATCTTCTCTAGCGCGTTCTTATCAGCCCCTTGCTTTTATATTAGCTATTTTTCTTTTTTGAACATGCTAGCCCCCTTTTTATCCAAGATTAGCGCCAACCAATAAAAGTAGGCATGATATGGGAACCTATAACCAATACCATTACGACAGTGTCTGCAAAAAGAAGAGAGAATAATATGCCGATAAAAGCAAAAACTTTTCCAAAAACACTCATTGGCTCCCCATTCGATTCAGTTTCTGTGAACATCTGACGGCAAATTAAAATAGTCGCCACAAATACGCCTACCCAAGAAAGAAGCAATATATGAATCGCTGTATAAAAATTCATTATGAACTACTCTAATAACAAATAGCAGAAGGTATTCCAAAAAAAACAGCATAACAGATACTTGATGCAAGAAGGTATGCCGTGCCCTTACCGCTTTTCTGCAAGATGCGCATCACTGCTGAAGCCGTCCCAGCAGTTCCCGTTCAAGTTTGATGGCGCGGGACTCCTGCGCCAAACCGCCGCCAGTCAGCAGGAAACTGTCCTCCACGCGCTCGCCGAGCGTGGTGATTCGGGCGGTTTCAACGCTGATGCCGTGCGCGGCTAGGACTTCGGCGATGTCAAACAATAGGCCGGGACGGTCGGCGGCGGTAATGGACAAAATATGGCAACGGCCCGCGTCGTCAGCCAGCAGGCTCACGTGGGGCATGACGGGGAAGTGCTTAATCTGGCGCGACAGCCGGCTCTGCGCGGGACGCATGATTTTGTCTGTTTGCAGCAAGGCATGCGTGAGTTCGTGTTCAATCAGGGAAAGAATGTCGCGGTAGTGCTCGTCCTCGTCGCGCTGTGTGCTGTGCAAAACAAAGCTGTCTAGCGCATGGCCGTGCCGGGTGGTGTGTATTTTGGCGTCCAGAATGGAGAAGCCTTTCCGGCTAAAAAACCCGGTAATCCGCATGAACAGATCTTTTTGGTCCGGCGCATAAACCATCACCTGAACGCCGTCGTTTTCATTAAATACCCGTGCCTTCACCACCGGCTCGGCGGCATCCACTTGAAAGTACAGCATCCGCGTGTGCCAAGCGATTTCCTCATGGGAGAGGCGCATGAAATAAACGTTATCAAGCTGTTGCCATAGGGCATCTTCAATTCCCGTGCGCAAACCAAAATAGCGCAGCGTCTGGCGGGCCTTGGCAATGCGTTCATCTTGGCGAAGCGCCTGTTCCGGCGTTGCCCCGCGAAGCAGGCGGCGGGCCGCGAAAAACAAATCTTGTAGCAGCTTGCTTTTCCAGCCGTTCCACACTTTGGGTCCCGTAGCGCGGATGTCGGCATGCGTGAGGAGATAGAGCGCCGTCAGCCGCCGCTCATCGCCCACAACGTCAGCAAATTTCTGGATGGTCTGCGGGTCGGTGATGTCCTGCTTTTGTGCTGTGTGCGACATCACAAGATGGTTTCGCACCAGCCACACGACGAGGTCGGTATCTTCCCGGTCCATCCCGTGGGTTTCGCAAAACTCACGGGCGTCAGCCATGCCTAAAACAGAATGGTCGCCGCCCAACCCTTTGGCAATGTCATGAAAGAGCACGGCAACATAGAGTAGCCAATTGCGCTCAAACCCTAGTATTAGCCCGGTCATGATGGGGTATTCGTGGGCATGTTCGCCCATCGTGAAGCGGCGCATGTTGCGCAGCGCCAATAGCGTGTGCTGGTCGACGGTGTAAGCGTGGAACAGGTCGTGCTGCATCTGGCACAGAATGCGGCGCCAAGGCACTAGGTAGCGCGACAAAATGCCGCATTGGTTCATCCGGCGGAACGCATGCAGGATGCCGCGCTTTTGTTTGAAGATGTCTAGAAACTTTGCGCGGTTAACGGGATTGGCGCGAAACGCGGCGTTGATGTGGACGCGGTAGCCCCAGAGCGCGCGCATGGTGCGGGCGGTGACGCCTTTGAGTTCGGAGCGTTGCTGCATCAGCAGAAAACTATCAAACAGCGCGGTGGGATGGCGCTCAAAAACATCTTCGTCACGAATATCGAGCAGTTCCCGCACTTCCTGAAAATGTTCGTTGATAACGATGGTCGGGAGGTTGCGCTCTGGAAAAATTTCGTTACCGTAGTTCTGAAGCAAGATGCCGTTAATCTGGGTGAGCTTCTTAGCCACGATGTAATAACGCTGCATCAGGATTTCGGAAGCCCGCCGCGCTTTGGTTGCCGCAATGCCCATCGCCCCGGCTAGGCGTTCTTGAAAGTCAAACAGCAACCGGTCCTCGGCACGGCCCGCGAGATAATGCAGACGGATGCGCACCTGCTGTAAAAACCGTTCACCTTCGCGCAACTCTTTAGCTTCGCCGCTGGTAATCAGGCGCTGGCGAGACAGTTCACGCCAGTTTTCGCCCAGCCCCATCGCACGGGCAATCCAGCCTAACAATTGCAAATCGCGCAAACCGCCGGGACTTTCTTTGCAGTTAGGTTCCAGCGCGTAGGGGGTGTCGTTGAAGCGGGCATAACGCTGTTCGCGCTCCATGAGCTTTGCGCGGAAAAATTCCCCCACATTAATTGCTTCGCGGTAACGCTCCCAAAATTGTTTGAACAAAAGCCCGTTGCCCGTCAGCAAGCGCGCTTCAAGCAAATTAGTCTGCACCGTGATGTCAGCGCGAGCCGCTTCCAGACATTCGTCGATGGTCCGCACGCTGTGCCCAATGGCTAACCCTACGTCCCACGACGTGCCCACCAAGGCGGAGAGCTTGCCGTTTAATTCTTCGTCGGGCGCATCCGGCAAAAGAATGAGAAGGTCAACATCAGAATAAGGGAACAATTCGCTACGGCCGTACCCTCCCACGGCCACCAATGCGGCAGATTCCGAAATGCCGCAGGCTTGCCAGAGCCTAACAACGGCGGCATCCACTAAGGCCGTATGCCCATTCAAAAGGGAGGCCGTCAGCGGGTGGCTTTCCCACGCCGCACGCAGCGCGGCGCGGCCTTCTTCGAGACGGGTACGCTCAGCCGCAACCGTTTCCCGCAAAGAAGCACTTTCAATCATGGCCGCGGGGCCGGAGGCAGCGCGGCAATCGCGGCGGCCGTCGCCGTAGCCAGCGTCCCGGTAATCAGTTTTGCCGGCGGCGGGCACGCGGAGGAAATCGAGAGCACTTCCACGCCGCTCTCCGTAACAAGCACGGTATGTTCCCACTGCGCCGATAAGCTCCGGTCGCGGGTGATGATGGTCCAGCCATCGGGCAATTCAGAAATCGCCGCTTTCCCGGCATTCACCATTGGCTCAACCGTAAAAATCATTCCCGGCACAAGCTCAATGCCCGTACCGGGCGAACCATAATGCAGTACCTGCGGGTCCTCGTGGAATTTGCGCCCGATGCCGTGCCCGCAAAATTCTCGCACCACCGAAAAACCATTGCTCTCCGCGTGGCGCTGGATAGCATGGCCAATATCGCCCAGATGCCCGCCGGGCCGCACGGCGGCAATGCCTAGCCACATACATTCGTTTGTGACCTGACACAAACGTTTTGCAAGAATGCTTGCCTCACCGACGATAAACATCCGGCTCGTGTCGCCATAAAAACCCGCTTGAGTCACCACCGTCACGTCAATATTGAGGATGTCCCCTTTTTTCAGCGACTTGGGTCCCGGAATACCGTGGCAAATCTGATGGTTGACCGATGTGCAGATTGAAGCGGGATAAGGCGTATAACCCGGCGGCGCGTAGTTGAGCGTGGCGGAAACCGTGTGCTGCACATTTTCCATGTATTCATGGCACAAGCGGTCTAATTCAGCGGTCGTCACGCCCGCTTGGACGAAAGGCTCAACATAATCGAGCACCTCCGCCGCAAGCCGGCACGCAGTGCGCATTTCTTTAATTTCATCCGGCGTTTTAGGAATAGCGGGCATCGTTGTGGCACAAAAATAAAAGCCCAAAGGCTAACCCATGCGGCGTATATGAGCAAACATTATCCAACTCCCGATGCCTACTGTTCCTGCTGTTATTGCTGTTATGATTCGCGGCGGCGTTCTTCCAATGCCGCTTTTCCAATTTTCAACACAACACAAGTGACCTGCTTGATTCTAGTCGGCATGATGGGCGCCGGCAAAACAACGGTTGGGCGCGAACTAGCCAAGCGCCTGAACTTGCGTTTTGCGGACTGCGACCAAGAACTTATCGCCCGCACGGGCGTATCGGTCCCCGTCATTTTTGATATTGAGGGCGAAGCGGGTTTCCGGCAGCGCGAATCGCGCCTACTCGCCGAACTGCTTGCCGAACCCGATATTGTTATTGCCACCGGCGGCGGCGTGGTGCTAAGCCCTGCCAACCGCGCCCTCCTTGCCGAGAACGGAATCGTCATCTATCTCAACGTCCCGCCCGACACGCTCTGGGAACGCACCCGGTACGACCGCAACCGCCCGCTGCTCCAAGTTGAAAACCCGCGTGAGCGCATTGCCGAACTCCACGCCCAACGCGACCCGCTCTACCGGGCCGTGGCAGACATCATCATCAACAGCGAATACGGCACTTGCTCATCAATGGCAAACCGAATCAAAAAAGCACTCGCTGACTTTACGGGGTCATCCTCCCAATGCGCACACTAAACGTCGACCTCGGCTCCCGCAGCTACCCCATCCACATTGGCCCCAAGCTCATTGACCGCGAAGAACTCATCACGCCCCATTTGCCCACGCGCAAAGCCGCCATTGTCACCAACGAAGTTGTCGCCCCCCTCTATCTCCAGCGTCTGTGCGCAACCCTTGCCCGTGCGGGCGTACAGACAATTCCCATCATCCTGCCGGACGGTGAAATCCACAAAAACTGGCAAACGCTCAACACCATTTTTGATGCGCTGCTGCGCGAACACTGCGACCGCGCCACAACGCTCATCGCGTTGGGCGGCGGCGTGACCGGCGACATGACAGGCTTTGCTGCCGCAAGCTACCAGCGCGGGGTGCCTTTCATCCAGATACCCACCACCTTGCTTGCGCAGGTCGACTCCTCCGTGGGCGGCAAAACCGCTATCAACCACCCGCTCGGCAAAAACATGATTGGCGCGTTCTACCAACCCCGCTTGGTACTGGCCGACACCGAAACCCTCCAAACCCTGCCCGCCCGGGAATTTTCGGCAGGCTTGGCAGAAACCATCAAATACGGACTCATCCGCGACGCCGCGTTCTTCGACTGGCTAGAACAAAACATAGATGCCCTGCTCGCCCTTGACCCCCAAGCGCTTGGCCACGCCATCGAACATTCCTGCCGCATCAAGGCAGAGATTGTTGCCGCCGACGAAACCGACCAAGCCGAACGTATCCAACTCAACCTCGGGCACACCTTCGGCCATGCTATAGAAACAGGCACAGGCTATGGCCAATGGCTTCACGGCGAAGCCGTCGCGGTAGGCACACTAATGGCGGCTGAACTCTCCCGGCATACTGGCTGGCTGAATAATGAAGATATTATCCGCATAAAACGGATATTCCATCGTGCTAAATTGCCTATGCAAGGTCCCGCATTGAAAGTGCCGGTTTATATGGAGTTGATGGCTCACGACAAAAAAACAGAAGCGGGAAAACTGCGTTTTGTCCTTCTTAAAAGCATCGGGAAAGCCACAGTAAAAAACAACATCAGCATAGATAAAATCTCATCATCTATCAAAACATACAGCACAAATTCATAATTATTTATGTATTGCGCACAGGCAGTTTGAATCAAAATAGATTATAAAAAACACAAAAAAAGTCGCACTCTGCTTTCAGTTCATAAAAATATCGGCTTGCCCAATGCCCCAACTGATTGGATAATGAAAACTTGAGTCCGGCCTGAAACCAATCAGGAACGTTTTCTACATTCGGCATAAATGAATATGCCGTTTTGCTCAACATCAACAACATCCGTGAGGGATTAACATGGCAACCAAAGCAGAACAAGTCAATGAACTACAAAAAAAAGGGCTAGAAGCCGCCGTACAGCTTGCGCAGTTATCCATCGAAAACACACAGCGCGTCATCGAAGTTCAGGTTGCTGTTGCAAAATCGCTGTTCGAGGATAGCGTCAACAATGCCAAGGCATTCAGTGAACTCAAGGATTCACAAGAAGCCATACAGCTTCGTACCCGATTTGCGCAAAACTCTGCCGAAAAGGTGTTTGCCGGCGCACGCGAAATTGCCGAAATTGCGGCTAAAGCACAATCCCAAATCAGCAAACTCGTTGGCGAACAACTCACCACCAGCAGCATAGGCGTTTTTGATGCCATCCAGCAGTTGTTCCAAGGTTTGCCCGTTGCGGACCAAAACACGCTCGACACCATCAAGAACACCCTAAACACCACTCGCGCAACAGTAGAACAGCTCACCCGTGTATCAACAGAAGCCTTTCA
>JAIRPB010000179.1 GCA_031257305.1 Azoarcus sp. | reverse complement strand
TGCTCCTAGTCTGTCACCCCAGAGTAAAAGGCCGCCGAAGGCGTAACCCCCCGGAACCGCTCAGGCAAAAGAACCGCGCATGCAGAAAAATTCTGGAGAGCGAAACAGGCATCCGCGTATGCCGTGTTTCCACCGAAGGGGCAAGCCGCTCGGACAAGGCGGAATCTCTCAGGTACAAGGGACAGAAGGGGAAAGCTCTTTGAGCCGCGTTTTCTATTTCCCATCATTACGGATACTGCTATGACTGAACCTGCTCCCGCATCCGGCCCCGTTCTCCATACCCCGCTCCATGAGGCGCACCTTGCGTTTGGCGCCCGTATGGTTGATTTCTCTGGCTGGCATATGCCCGTTAATTACGGCTCACAAATTGACGAGCACCATACCGTGCGGCGCGATGCCGGCATGTTTGATGTTTCCCACATGCTGGCGCTAGATGCCCAAGGCAACGGCGCAACCGTCTGGTTGCGGGCGCTGCTGGCAAACGACGTAGCGCGCCTTGCCCGCGCCAACGTTCCCGGCAAGGCGCTTTATTCCTGCATGTTGCGCGAAGATGGCGGTGTCATTGATGACCTTATCGTCTATCGGCAGGATGATGAGCATTACCGGATTGTGGTCAACGCCGGTACGGCGGCAAAAGATGTGGCTTGGATGCGCAAGCACATTGCCCAAGGCGGCTTTAACGTAAGCCTCACGGAACGGCGCGATTTGGCCATGATTGCCGTACAGGGACCCAATGCGCGGGAAAAAACTTGGCAAGCCCTGCCTATGCTAAAAGCCGATAGCGAGAAGTTGGTTTTATTTTCCGGTGCACAGATTGGCGATTTTTTTGTGGGGCGCACCGGCTATACCGGCGAGGACGGTTTTGAATTATCCCTGCCCGCCGCGCAGTCCGTGGCTGTTTGGAACGCGCTGGCCAAGGCGGGCGTGCGGCCCTGCGGGCTAGGCGCGCGCGACACTTTGCGCCTTGAAGCCGGTATGAACCTTTACGGGCAGGATATGGACGAAACCATCTCGCCCCTCGATTCCGGCCTAGCTTGGACCGTGGATTTTAGCGACCCGGCGCATATTTTCACGGGGCGCGCCGCGCTTGAAGCGCATCCCGCTACGCATACCGTGCTGGGGCTGGTACTGGAAGAGCGCGGCATATTGCGTGCTCATATGACGGTATTCACAGCCCACGGCACGGGCGAAACCACCAGCGGCAGCTTTTCGCCTACGCTTGGCAAATCTATTGCTTTTGCCCGTTTGCCGCTTGGCATCAATCCGGGTGAGACGGTAGACGTCGACATCCGGGGCAAACGCCTTCCTGCCCGTACCGTTAAATTGCCGTTCGTGCGCAACGGCAAGGCACAGGTTTAGGAACCCTTAGTTAACATGCTGGCATATAAAAATCTAGGGTGCGATTTCGTAGGGGCACGGCGGGCCGTGCCCTTCACATCGTCCCTGCAAACCCCGCCGGGGGCACGGCCTGCCGTGCCCCCGCACCATCATTTTTCTTAATTGGAGACACACCATGAGCAACGTTCCTGCTGACCTGAAATATACCGAGTCCCATGAATGGGTCCGTATCGAAGCCGATGGCACGGCCTCCGTCGGCGTTACCGACCACGCGCAGGAAGCCTTGGGCGACATCGTTTTTTTGGAACTGCCTGAACCGGGCAGCAAACTCACCGCCACGGAGCCTTGCGGGGTGATTGAATCGGTGAAAGCCGCTTCTGATATTTACTCGCCCGTATCGGGCGAAGTCATCGAAATCAATCAGGCGGTGGCGGATGCGCCAGAGAGCGTCAACGCCGATGCTTACGCAGCGTGGCTTTTCAAAGTACGCCTGTCGGGCAAAACGGCGGATTTGTTGGACGCCGCCGCTTACCAATCCGCCATTGCAGAAGAGTAAACATGAGCACACTGGCTGAACTCACCCGCTATAACGATTTCGCGAGCCGCCATTTAGGGGCGTCCCCGGATGAAATCGCGCAACAATGTACCGCTTTGGGCGTGACGAACCTCGATGAACTCATCCGGCAGACGGTTCCTAAAACCATCCGCCTGCCCAAACCCTTGCAGCTTGACCCGCCTCTCGACGAGCGCCAAGCCCTTGCGCGCCTCCGCAGCATTGCCGCAAAAAATAAGCCAAATAAATCCATGATTGGGCTTGGCTACTACGGAACGCACACGCCGTCCGTGATTCTGCGCAATGTGTTGGAAAACCCGGGCTGGTACACCTCCTACACGCCCTATCAAGCAGAAATTGCCCAAGGGCGTCTTGAGGCGCTGCTTACGTTCCAGCAAATGGTGGTTGACCTCACCGGGCTAGAGGTTGCCAACGCATCGTTGCTTGATGAGGCCACTGCCGCCGCTGAAGCCATGACAATGGCCCGGCGGGTGTCAAAATCAGCTTCAAAAGCCTTTTTTGTGGATGCCGCCTGTCTGCCGCAAACCATCGACGTGCTACGTACCCGCGCACAGGGTTTTGATTTCGAGATTATTGTCGGCAAAACAGAAGACTCTGCCCGCCGCGATGTTTTTGGCGCGTTACTGCAATACCCCGGCATGGATGGCGAAGTCAAAGACCTTGCTCCCGCAATTTCCGTACTTAGGGCGCGTGGCACGGTCGTTGCCGTTGCCGCAGACCTCATGGCGCTGGTGCTGCTCAAAAGCCCCGGCAGTCTCGGCGCGGACATCGCGCTGGGTTCAGTGCAACGTTTCGGTTTGCCGATGGGTTTTGGCGGGCCGCATGCGGCGTTCTTCGCCGCCCGCATGGCTCACGTCCGGGCGATGCCGGGACGCATCATTGGCGTATCAAAAGACTCCCACGGCAAACGCGCCTACCGGATGAGCCTGCAAACCCGCGAACAGCACATCCGCCGTGAAAAGGCCAATTCCAATATCTGCACCTCGCAAGCATTGCTGGCTAACATGGCCGCTTTTTATGCCGTCTGGCACGGCCCGCATGGTTTGCGCACCATTGCGGTCCGCATTCACCGTTTAGCGACCGTGCTCACTTTAGCGTTGCGCGCATCAGGCCGCAAAGTGGTGGATAAACCTTCTTTCGATACCGTAGCCGTCGTCTTTAACACGGTGAGCCTAGCAAATACCGCCTTCAAAGCGGCCGCCGAAGCGGGCTATGACTTACGCCGGTTTGATGACCTCACGTTAGGCATCACGCTAGACGAAACCAGCACCCGCGCCGACGTTATCGCCGTTATCCGCGCTTTTGGCACTTTCATCGACGAAGCCAAGCTCGACGCCCTTGACCGCCGCGCTGAAACACTCGAAACCATCCCCGCAGCGTTACTGCGCAACGACAATTTCCTGACCCACCCGGTATTCAATTCGTACCACACCGAACACGCCATGTTGCGTTATCTCAAGCGGCTACAAAACCGGGACCTCGCGCTGGACCATTCGATGATTCCGCTGGGTTCCTGCACCATGAAACTCAACCCAACAGCCGCCATGATGCCCATCACTTGGCCAGAATTCGCCGCCGCCCACCCCTTTGCCCCGGTATCGGAAGTAGCCGGTACGCTGGAAATGATTCGGGGATTAGCCGCTTGGCTGTGCGAAATCACCGGCTTTCCCGCCGTCTGCATGCAGCCCAATTCCGGGGCACAAGGCGAATACGCCGGGCTGGCCACCATCGCCCGCTACCACGCCAGCCGTGGGCAAGCATACCGCCGCGTCTGCCTGATTCCCCAATCGGCCCACGGCACTAACCCGGCTTCCGCGCAAATGGCAGGGATGCAGGTCATCACGGTAGCGTGCGACGCGCTTGGCAACGTCGACCTTGGCGACTTAAAAGCCAAAGCGGCCATGCACACCCACGAACTCGCCGCGCTGATGATTACCTATCCCTCCACGCACGGCGTTTTTGAAGAAGGCATCCTCGATATTTGCCGAATCGTCCACGACCACGGCGGGCAGGTTTACATGGATGGCGCCAATCTCAACGCCCAAGTAGGGCTAACTTCCCCTGCCGCGATTGGGGCAGATGTCACCCATATGAACCTGCACAAAACGTTTGCCATGCCGCACGGCGGCGGCGGCCCCGGCATGGGGCCTATTGCCTTCGCCGCGCACCTAGTGCCTTTTGCGCCAGACCATGTTTTTATGCCGCAAGACTCCGCCAACAAACAGCGCCCCAACCAAGGGCAAAGCGCCGTCAGCGCCGCGCCGTATGGTTCTGCCAGCATCCTGCCGATTTCATGGATGTACATCGCCATGATGGGCGCTGAAGGGCTGAAACGCGCCAGCGAAATGGCAATTCTCAATGCCAACTACATTGCCAGCCGCCTCAAGCCGCATTACCCGATTCTCTACACCGGCCAAAACGGGCGCATCGCGCACGAATGTATTCTGGACATCCGCCCCATCAAAGCCGCCACCGGCATCAGCGAAACCGACATTGCCAAGCGGCTGATGGATTACGGCTTCCATGCGCCCACGGTTTCCTTCCCCGTACCGGGCACGATGATGGTAGAACCCACCGAGTCTGAGCCGCCCGCCGAGCTTGACCGTTTCATCGAAGCCATGCTCGCCATCTTCGACGAAATCCGCCGCGTCGAAATAGGCGAGTGGGACGCCACAGACAACCCGCTCAAAAACGCCCC
>JAIRPB010000191.1 GCA_031257305.1 Azoarcus sp. | reverse complement strand
GATTGGGTGAGCGGGGTTTTGCCGACAACCATTAACGCACGGCAGGGCAGGTTTTTGAAATCGGCGGCAAGGCGGCGGTGCTCGGATTCATCAAACCCATTCATGGCATCGATGTTGCCGTAATCGTTAAAAACACAGTCGTAAGGCGGGTCCAGAAAAATAAAATCGTTTTTTTCGGCCATCATGAATATTTGGCTGTAATCCACATTAAAAATCTCTGCCCGCTGAAGTAAAGCATGGTGGTTTTCCGTAATGCGCTGGGTGTTGAAGTGCGGATACCGGCCAAAAGGGACGTTGTATTCGCCATGCCGGTTGAAGCGCAACATGCCGGAATAAGCGGTTTTATTGATAAAAAAATAAATAACGCCTTCTAAATACGTTCCGTCAGGGGTGTTGAAGAGTTTGCGGAGGCGGTAATACAAATCTTCGTTGCCGTTGGGAATACGCGCATCAGGCCGTGCGGCTTTTTGGGCGTCAAAAGTACGTTGGTTGAGTTCGTATTCTGCTTGTAACGAGTCCAATTGTTGGCGCATTTCCGGGTATTGGTTCCGAAGCTGCCGATAGAAAGTCATAAGCCGTGCGTTGACATCGTTGAGGATTGCGCGGGCGGGTTCAAGGTGAAAGTAAAGCGCGCCGCCGCCTAAAAAAGGTTCGATATAACGGTTGAAATTATTGGGGAGGTGCTGCAAGAGATGGGGAATTTCCCGTGACTTGCCGCCTCGGTATTTCAGAACGGGAATCACGTGTAAGCAGACAACGCTATTTAGGAGAGCGGGACAAACAGTTCGACTTTATCTGTTCCTTGAAAGGCTTTGGGATAACGCTCGAAACGAGACGCCTTAAAATCAACAGAGAAATTCTTTTCTGTTTTTGCCCACTCGCCATAAATAAATTCAAAAGTTTTGCTGATGTCATTTAGCGGCGAAACGCATTTGGCGTATTTTCTGGCGGGTAAAGTCATATACACCATTCCGGGGGAAATCGTGGACTCTGGCGTAACGGCGACGACGGCCCAATAATCAAAGTTGCCATTTTCGGTCATGTTGGTGGAAATGCCGTATAGGCTGTCCTCAACAATTTCTTTTAATTCCTCGCGCCTATCCATAAATTCTTTCCACAACGCGGAGCATTGTTCCTTGGCATTGGCGATGTTAACCCGCGTTTTTAACCCCGCAAGGTTCAAAACGGGAATGTCCTCAATGGTAACTTTGTAACTCATCCTCGCCTCTCCGAGTTGTGATGTGAGTCATTTTAACCGCGCAACGAATAGCCGTGTTTGGATAGAAGAGGTGATGTTATCTTTTTTCTTTGCTAGGTATTCTTAGATTTAATCGTTTATATATGAAATAACAAACGGGACGGCTGTTTTTGTCCGTCCCGTTTTTCTTTCTGATAAACGGTTGTTACATAGGTTCGCCTTTTAGCGCGCGTAAATGCCAGTCAAACGCTTCATTGAGCAAATGCGGGGTTTGCTGGCCATTTGCGCTTTTTTCGGCACGGGCGAGGTAATCCCTTAGCGCGGGGCGGAATTTAGGGTCGGCACATTTCTCAATGATGAGCTTTGCCCGCTGGCGCGGCGCTTGCCCGCGTAGGTCAGCCAGCCCGTGTTCGGTGACGAGCACTTGCACGTCGTGTTCGGTGTGGTCAACGTGCGAGACCATCGGCACGATGCAGGACAGCGCCCCGTTTTTGGCGAGCGAAGGCGTCATGAAAATGGAGAGGTAAGCGTTGCGGGTGAAATCGCCCGAACCGCCTAAGCCGTTCATCATCCGCGAGCCGAGGACATGGGTGGAATTAACGTTTCCGTAAATGTCGGCTTCAAGCATGCCGTTCATGGCGATGATGCCGAGACGGCGGACGATTTCGGGATGGTTGCTGATTTCCTGCGGGCGCAAGATGATGCGTTTGCGGTAAGTGCCGAGGTTGGCGTTGAAGTCGGCGAGCGCCGTTTTGGAGAGCGACACGGCGGTGGCTGAGGCACAGACGAGTTTGCCGGAACGAATCATATCGAGCATGCCGTCTTGCAAAACCTCGGTGTAGGCGGTGAGGTTGCCGTAAGGTCCGTCGTTTAGCCCCGCCATTACCGCATTAGCCACGTTGCCTACGCCTGATTGCAGCGGTAGCAGGTTGGCAGGGATGCGGCCTTTTTTGACTTCAAACTGAAGGAAATCAAGAATGTGGCCCGCGATGAGGCGCGAGTTTTCATCCGGGGCGGAGAACTTGGTATCGCGGTCCGGGCAGTCGGTTTCAACCACGGCCACGACTTTGTTTGGGTCGACGCGCAAGTAGGGCGTGCCGATGCGGTCGCTGGCTTGGGTAAGCGGGATGGGCTGGCGGTGCGGCGGCAGCGCGACGGTGTAGATGTCGTGCATGCCTTCAAGCTGGGCATTTAGGCCGGCGTTGACTTCAAGAATGACCCGGTCCGCGAGTTCAAGCCAAGTGGGGTTGTTGCCGACGGAGGTGGAGGGAACCAGCCGCCCGTCTTCAAGAATGGCGACAATTTCAATGAGGGCCACATTGAGCTTGCCGTAATGCCCCCAAGCGGTTTTTTGCGCGACTTCGGAGAGGTGGGCGTCGATGTAATAAGTGTCCCCGGCGTTGATTCGGTTTCGGCAGTCCGGGTCGGACTGATAGGGCAGGCGCAGGGAAACGCCTTTGGCTTTGGCGAGCGCGCCGTCGAGTTCTGGCGCGGTGGAAGCGCCAGTTAAGATACCCACGCGAAACGACTCGCCGCGTTCAGAGGCGGCCGCGATTCGGCGGGCAAGCGCCTGCGGGACTTCCTTGGGATGCCCCGAACCGGTGAAACCGCTCACGCCAACGTTGTCGCCGGGGTGAATGAAAGCGGCGGCTTCATCTGCCGACATGATTTTGCCGCGCAAGGCGGCGTGATGGATGCGGGATTCGCTCATGATGTTCTTGTCCAAAAAAATGCTGAAAGAAAACACAAAAGTGTGAAAGAGCTTTGTGCAGCCGTCAACCGGGTTGAAAGTAGGGTTTTTCCGTTTTGAACCGCGAATGGACGCAAATAGACGCGAATATGTACCGGTTTTAGGTTTTATTCGCGTGTATTTGCGTTTATTGGCGGTTCAAACAATATCCGCGCTGGCGGCTTTAATGACTTCGGCGATTTCATGCGCGAGGGTGTCGACGAGCATTTCATCGCGGCCTTCGACCATAACCCGCAGGAGCGGCTCTGTGCCGGAGGGGCGCAACAGTACCCGCCCTTCATGGCCTAGCATGGCTTGGGCGCGTTCATGCGCGGCGCAAACGCCCGCGTCGCTTTTCCAGTCGAAACCCGGGTGGACATGGACGTTGACCAAACGTTGAGGGTAAAAAACAAGGTCGGCACAGGCTTCGCCGAGTGTTTGCTTGTGTTTGCGAAGCGCCGCCAGCACTTGCAGGGCGGAAACAATGCCGTCACCCGTGGTATGGCAGTCTAAGCAGATGATATGGCCGGAGTTCTCGCCGCCGAGACGCCAGCCTTTTTCGTGCAATAGTTCAAGCACATAACGGTCGCCCACCTTGGCGCGGACAAAAGGCAAGCCTAGCCGCGCAATTGCTTGTTCTAAGCCGAGGTTGCTCATCAGCGTACCCACTACGCCGCCCGTGGCGCCGTTGTTATCGTGTTTGGGTTTGCGTGAAGCGGCGATGACATAAAGCAGTTTGTCCCCGTCAAAAACCTCGCCCTGCCGGTCAATCATGATGAGGCGGTCGCCGTCGCCATCAAGCGCAATGCCAAAGTCTGCGGCATGCGCCAGCACGGTTTGGCGCAAAAAACTAGGGTGGGTGGCCCCTACGCCGTCGTTAATGTTGAAACCGTCGGGCGCCACGCCCGCAGGGATGACTTCCGCGCCGAGTTCGTGAAACACTTTTGGCGCGATGTGGTAAGCCGCGCCGTGGGCACAGTCGACCGCTATTTTGAGTCCGCGCAAGTCATATTCGTTGGGAAAAGTGCTTTTGCAAAATTCAATGTAGCGCCCAGCGGCGTCATCAATGCGCTGGGCGCGGCCTAACCGGGCGGCGTCTACGCAGCTTATGCCCTCCTCCATCCGAGCTTCGATTTCGGACTCCACGGCATCGGGCAATTTAAGCCCGCCAGCGGAAAAAAATTTGATGCCGTTATCGTAATATGGGTTGTGCGAAGCAGAAATCACAACCCCGGCCTGAAGCCGCAAGGCGCGGGTAAGGTAAGCCACGGCAGGCGTGGGGATGGGCCCCGCGAGCATGACATCAACCCCAGCGGCAGATAAACCGGCTTCTAGCGCGGCTTCTAGCATGTAACCGGAAATGCGGGTGTCTTTGCCGATAAGCACCGCCGGACGCTCGCCCACGGGTAAGCCGTGATGCTGCATCAGCGAGATGCCCGCCGCATGGCCGAGGCGCATTACTAATTCGGGCGTGATAGGGTTTTCGCCCACCCGCCCGCGTATGCCGTCTGTGCCGAAGTATTTGCGTGTGGTCATTTTGGAAGATTTGTTGATTGAGTTGAGCGTGACAGCGGGCAGGGCAACATCAGGCATGTACGGCTTGCGTCTGAATGGGCTGTACCGCGAGCCTTAAACCCATTGCCTTCAGAATTGCAGTGAGGCTTTTTATCTCTGGATTACCTTCGGGCGATAGCATCCGGTAGATGTGGGTGTTGTTGAGGTTTGCCATTTTGGCGACTTTTGACATACCGAATGCTTTTGCCATTTGGCGAAGCACAATCAGAAGTTCGCCTTGGTCGCCTTCTTCAAAAATAGAATTCAGCACTTCTACGGCAAAAGCGGGGTCGTCGCGGTAGATTTCCGCCATTGCATCGTCGTGAGGTCTGTCTTTCATGATGGTCTTTCCCGCCAGTCTTGCCAGTTCTTTATTGCCTTGTCGATGTCGGCATCTTGTGTGCGTTTGATGCCACCGCCAAGCAGCAACACTACTGTTTTCCCAGAGCGACCGTAATATATGCGATAGCCGGGACCGATGTTTATCCGAAGCTCCCACACATTCTCACGGCATAGCTTGTGGTCGCCGAAGTTGCCTAGCGCCATACGTGCGACGCGCTTAGCGATTTGTGCTTTACCAAGGTTGTCGTGCAGTTTGCTAAACCACTCTTTGAAGGGATCACGGCCATCGGCAGTGAGATAGTGCCTGACTTGGAACATGCCAGATTTTCGCTTATAAACAAGCCCGATTCAAGTAAAAATTAGGGTAATGCGCCGTATTCAGAAGTCCCCGCCTGCCAAATCTTTAATGCCTCGCTGGTAGCGGCCACGTCATGCACCCTCACGATGCGGGCGCCGCGTTCCACGGCGAGTACGGCGGCCGTTACGCTGGCGATGAGCCGGTTTTCTACGGCGGCACCGGTCACGGCGCCTAGCATGGATTTGCGCGATAACCCGGCCAATATCGGCAAGCCCTCTACCGCGAAACGCCCAAGATGTTTGAGCAAGCTGTAATTGTGTGCCACGCTTTTGCCGAAACCGAAACCGGGGTCAAGCACGATGCGCCCATAGGCCACGCCCGCCGCCGTAAGCGCACGGACGCGGGAAGCGAGATATTCCGCTACGTCTGTTACCACATCATCATAATGTGGGTTATGCTGCATGGTGCGCGGTTTGCCCTGCATGTGCATCACGCACAGCCCGCAGGCGCTTCCCGCCACGGCATCGATTGCGCCGGGAGCCTCAAACCCGGCAATGTCATTGATGATGTCCGCACCGGCCGCCAGTGCCGCTTGCATCACGGCGGGTTTCATGGTGTCGGCGGAAAGGGGCACATTGAAGGGCCGCAAGGCTTCTACTGCGGCCATGATGCGGTCGGTTTCTTGCGCCACAGGCACAGGGTGACTGCCCGGACGCGTTGACTCCGCCCCAAGGTCAAGGATGTCCGCGCCGTCTTTGAGTGCTTTTTCCGCACGGCGCAAAACAGCGGTCACATTCCCTTTCAGGCCGTCGCCAGAAAAAGAATCATCCGTTAGGTTAATGATGGCCATGATTTTTGGCATAGAAACATCTAGCTCAAAACGGCCGCACAAAAAAGTAGGCATAGACGGCGAATATAGCAACTCCACTTGTCATTGTCTGGAAAAACCCGTTGCCCCGCTT
>JAIRPB010000190.1 GCA_031257305.1 Azoarcus sp. | reverse complement strand
CCCAAAATTTCCCGTGCGCATCGCACACCAGAGCGCACGGCGGATTCCAGCGTTGCGGGGTACTCGCTTTCAATGTAATCGCCAACGAGCCATAAACCCGGCAGGGGCGTGGTGATGTCGGGGCGGGCGACGCCGGGGCGGCAGGCGAAGGTGGCGCGTTTTTCGATGATGGTTTGTGCCCATAGGGGCGCGGGCAGTTTGCGGCCTAAAGCCTGTTCCAGTTGGGCAAGCGATTCGGCGGCGAGCGCGTTGCCGTTTTCTTGCGTAGGGGAGTCGCTGATGACCATCGCCATGAGTCCCACTGGTCCGCCGCTTTGACCACGGTCAAATGCCCATTGCGCCGGATGGCCCGTGAGTCCCATCATGGGAGCCGGCAAGCGGATGCCCTCATCAAAATGGATGTAAACCGTGGCAATCGCTTTGTTGGGCAAGGCGGCGATTTGGGCGGCAAGCGGGGCGCATGCGCCTGTGGATTCAAGCAGGGGCACGGCATGGTGGGGGGCGGTGGCAATGACAACGTGCGGCCAGATGCGTTGCCCCGGCGCACCTGTGAGCCGGAAACCTGTGCCGTCAGGCGTGATGCCTGTAATGGGGTTGCCGGTGAGGACGTTGCCATTGCGGGTAGCAAGCGTTCTGGCCGCAGGGACGGGAAAGAGTTCGGAGAGGTCAATCCTCGGTATAAGCAATTCGCTGGCGGATGAATTTGCGGCCAGCGTATCGCGTAGGACGTTGGCAAAAATCCGGGCGGAAGCCTCAATAGCGGGAGTGTTAAGCGCGGCGAGGCAGAGCGGTTCCCAAATAAGGCGGCATAACCGGGGCGTCTGCTTGTTTTTTTCCAGAAAGTGAGCAACCGTCATTTCTTCCGGGAGCCGGCACTGCGTGTGCTTGATTTTGTGCAGGAACAGGGCAATGGCGAAGCTATCCCGCCAGCCTAGGCCGTGTGCCCGCACCAGCCCCGCGAGCAAGTGCAGGGGAGCGGGCAGGGAGGCGGCGCGGAAGTGGAGTTGCCCGGGAATATGCAGCGTGAGCGGCAAGCATTCGAGCCGCCGGGGGGAGACGCCCGTTAAGCGCAGCAGGCGCATCAATTCTGTATACGCGCCAGAGAGCAGATGCTGGCCGTTGTCGAGAGTCCATCCGTCTTTATGGACGGCCCGCGCCCGGCCGCCCATTGTTCTGGAACGCTCGAAAACGGTTACTTCCACCTCTTGGAGCGCCAGTTCTACGGCACAGGCTAAGCCCGCGTAACCGGCTCCGATAATGGCGACCGCAGTCACGGGCGGTTTACCCCTTTAGCCAAGTCAGCCCCGCCAGCCAGACTTTGCGCAACGGCGGTAACGAAATCCGGCGGTCAAGCACAAGGAAGCCGCTTCGGACGATTTCGCGCAGTAAGGCACGATAAATAGCCGCCATGATGAGGCCCGGGCGCTGGTTTTTGCGGTCGGCGGCGGGGAGCTTCGCAAATGCCTGTTCGTAAAAAGACTCGGCACGTTCAGCTTGGAAAGCCATCAATTTCTGGAAATTGCCGCTACGCCGCATGGCGAGAATATCTGCTTCTAAAACGCCAAACTGCTGTAATTCGTCTTCAGGAAGATAAATGCGCCCCCGCAAGGCATCCTCTCCCACATCGCGGATGATGTTCGTGAGTTGGAAGGCAATGCCAAGCTCATGCGCATAATCAAGGGTGGCGGGATGGTTCGCGCCAAAAATGCTGGCGGAAAGGATGCCCACCACGCCGGCCACATAGTGGCAGTAATTTTGCAGCGCGGAAAAATCGCTATAACGGCGGAATTGCAGGTCCATCGCCATGCCGTCGATGATTTCAAGCAACCGCTCACGCGCCAGCCCGAAGTGGCCGCAGACATCCTGCAAAGCAAACCCTACCGGATGTTCTGGCGTCCCCTCAAAAACGCGGGCAATCTCCTGGCGCCACCAATCCAGTTTGACACGGGCAATGGTTTGGTCGTGGGTGTTATCGACCACATCGTCCACCTCGCGGCAAAAGGCGTAAAGCGCGGTAATCGCCTGACGCCGCCTAGGGTCAAGAAACATGAAGCTGTAATAAAAACTTGACCCGCTGGCGGCGGCTTTTTCTTGGCAATATTGATGCGGCGTCATTCGCGTGGGTGCGAAAAATTCAGCGCACGCCACGCGATAACCAGCTTGTCGATAAAACCAATGACGGGGCGGCGCGTGAAAACGTCGTATCCGGCAGCTTCGATACGGTCAAGAATGCGCAAGCCGCCTTCTACGATAAGGCGGAGTTCCCAGCCGACGCGCCCGCGCAAACGATAAGCAAGCGGCGCGCCGGCGTTAAGGATGGCGCGTGTGCGCGAAATCTCGAAAGCCAGCAGTTTTTGCCAACGCTCGTCGCTCTGTGGCGTGGCAAAGTCAGACTCGGACAGCCCAAACTGTGCCAAGTCTTTGAGCGGAACATAAATGCGCCCCTTCTTCCAGTCCAACGCCACGTCCTGCCAGAAATTCACCAGTTGCAGCCCCGTACAAACGCAGTCGGCAAGCGGCAGGTTTTCGATTACATCCGCGCTGTAGAGCACCAGCAGCAAGCGCCCGATAGGATTCGCAGAACGGCGGCAGTAATTAAGCAAGTCGTTGAAATCCTCGTAACGGCTTTTTTTGATGTCTTGGGTAAAAGCATTCAACAAGTCGTAAAAAGGCTTGAGCGGCAGGTGGTGTTCATCAACAATGCGGCCGAGGCGGGCAAAAACCAGCGGTGCGCCCAGCGCCGCCGACAACCCATCTTTACTGATGGCATCCAGCGCGTTGCGGTATTCGTTGATTTGCTCCAGACGTTTTTCAGGCGGCGCGTCCCCTTCATCCGCAATGTCGTCAGCGCCACGGGCAAACTCATAAATGGCCTCAACCGCCTCACGCAAACGGGCGGGCAGGAGCAAGGAGGCGACGGGGAAATTTTCGTAATGTTTGACAGGCATGACTTAACGGGGGTGTCCGGGTGCAAAGGATGCAAGTATAACGAATCATCCGGCATTGGCAGGATGTTTATTGGGG
>JAIRPB010000112.1 GCA_031257305.1 Azoarcus sp. | reverse complement strand
CGTCATCGAGATGGACGAGATTTATACGTTCGTTAAAAAAAACAAGAAAGAACAGTCGTTTGGACTGCTTTTTCTCGGCGGGAAAAGCGCGTTATTGCGTTTGAGATAGGGACCGGGCTTGCGGCGGCGCGGCCCATTTACCGGAAGGTAAAGGCCCTGCGCCCGGACATCTCGCCTATCTACACAGACGCCAACAGCTGCTACGGCGTCGCGTTTGGCCAGATGAAAGCCGGGATGCCGCACACGATGATGAAGCGGGAGACGCACCTCATCGAGAGCCCGGACAGCAGCATCCGTGACAGCCTTGCGCGGTTCAACCGGAAAACCAAGCGCTTCTCGAAAACGCTCGAAATGCTTAAGGTCACGCTTGACCTCTTTGTCCATCGCCACCTTGTGCTAGGCAATGCTTTATGAACTCTCCAAAGAGGGAGAGGGGCTGTGCCGAAAGGCATCTGAAAGGCAGGGCAAGCATCCTTGCTTGCCATCCACGCACAGATGGCAAGCAGGATGCTTGCCCTACATTCATGTACGCAAGGCGAAGGCATCCAGACTGCCGCCCATAGCCGTATTTCCGCAAAAATTAGGGTTCCCCCCTGCGGCCGCAAAACCGGGAATGCAGGAACGGGGGCAAGAGCCTGACGGGAAACGCTGAAGGGCCGTAAAAGGCGCTACAAACACCCTGCATAAACAAAAGCGCCCTTACGCATGCCTGACGGTTAATTTGACATTCAATGCGTTAATCAGCGCGAAAAATGTCCGCAGCGTAGGGTTGCCGCCTGCCCCAGAACTGTTATAGAGCTGTTCGCGGGCGATACCCGACTCGTTGGATAACTTTGTCATGCCCTTTGAGCGGGCAACAACGCCGAGGCAATCCACGATATAGGACGGGTTGCCCGTTTCTAGGGCATCCGCGATGAAGTATTCAATATCTTCCCGCGTTTCAAGCCATTCGGCTTCATCAAATCGAAAGGTTTTCATCGTCCTCGGAGGCCTCCCATTTTTTTGCAAGTTTGATAGCTTTTGCAATGTCACGTTGCTGGGTACGTTTATCTCCCGCACAAAGAAGCAGCAAAAAGGCGCTAGCCTTTCTGCTGTAATAAACGCGGTAACCCGCCCCAACATCTCTCCCTTACCCGCCGTTTCCCGCGATGAGCGCCACAGCATCGGCGGGACGCACGATGGGGATGCCCTCGTAGCTCCCGCCTAGGGCATGCAGGTGCTTATCCCCCGATACGATCAGATCCGCCCGTGCTGCCAGCGCGCAGGCCAGCACATGGTCGTCGTCGGTATCCCGCTCGACGACGTGCGGCACATCAGCCGGCACGACCACAACGGCCAGCCGCCGAATCTCGCTGACGATACCCAATGGCGTTAGGCCGGCTTGTCCAAAGCGCCCGGCAAATTTTTGGCGCGACACCACATCCAGCAGTTCCGCCAACAGGACCGGGCTGCTGTACAACTCAAATGCCTGTGCCCGCACCCCGTCAAGTAAGCGGCGGGCGGCGGGGCGGCCCCAAGGGAGAGAGCAGGGCGGAGACAAGCGTGTTGGTATCAAGAACGACGCGCACAGTTACGTACTTCGGGTAGCGCGCTCTTGGCGTGCCGCCCGGATTTCCGCTTCAATTTCCTCATCCGATACCGTAGGCAACGCGAGCGCATCAAGCCTAGCGAGTGATTCACCAAGGCGGGCGGCGGCGGCACGCTGTTCGCGTGATACGAGAAACTCCACAAAATCCGTCACCTCCACAAGCCGGTGCGGGGGCAGTTGCTGGAGCTTCTGGATTAAGGCGGGCGCAACGGCGGACATCTCTTTTCTCCCAAAATTTTTCCCATATCTTACGTGACGCAATCCTAAATGACATGCCTACTGCGTCAAAGATAGCGACATCAACTTCATCGCCCTCTTTGACGAGCGGCACGGCTACGGCAGCTTCGGCATCAAGGCGGTGACGGGGCTGGTACGGTTTGGGACAAAATAACGGCTACAGCTGGAAATTTGCCTAATATATTTTGAAATTAACGTCACAGTTAGAGAGTCTATAGCTGAAAAAGGAGATTTGGATTTGGGCGCGAAATACAAAGCCGATTTAGATAGTAGCTTTGTTGAAAAATTCTATAATGCTTTCGCGGATTATCCGAAATATTGGTAGTCATTATTTATGGATAATAAACTTGCCGATTTTTTGAATTTTCTCTTCTTTATAACAACCTATTTCCATTCTAGGGGAACAGGATGCCGCCCCTGCAAGAAAATTGGGCATCATTACAATGTCCAAAGCACGGGAATGGGCATGTTTTCGTATGTTTGTAACGTAAAAGCCACGACCGAAATCCTTAAAGTTTCCGCTTTTTGTAAGGTCAATTTCTTCAATCAGAATATCGCTGCCATGATAAACCCTCATAGCCAGCCACCGTTTCTGCGGCAGATTTTTAGTAAAGTCATACAGGTGTTATGTTCAGATTGCGTGTGTTCATAGTCATAGTTTCTGTACAAGAAATCAATGCCCCCATACTCGTCTAAAGCAAAACAACAGCTAGGCGCACGTCACCTATTCCCCAGCGGGTACAGGCGCCTAGCATGCGCCACCATTTCGATTTGCACCCGGTCGGCCAGCACACGGTAGAACACAAGGTAGTTGGGGTGCGCGACGATTTCGCGGTAACCGGGCATCCGCTCGCTTTCCTTGAACAGATAGGGGTGCTCGGACAGGACGACAACCGTGTTTTTGAGCGTCTGCCACAGCCTGAAGGCTGCCGCCAGGTTACGTTCGGCCACATAGCCGATGATGGTAGCCAAATCTCCTTCTGCGGACTCCGTCCAGAAAATCGGCAGTATCAGGCAATCACGCCGCGCTGCCGCCAGTGCGCCATGCGTTCTTCCATGCGGCGCACAACTTCATCATGAGGCACGGGGGGGCGTGTGTCGTCGCGCCGCCGCCGTAATTCGGCCTGTACCCAATTAGTATATTCTGCTTCTTGCTCGGCCGTCTCAAATTCAGAGACGATGGGGTCCAAAGTGGCTGTGCTCATGCGGCATCCTGTGCATAAAACATATTGGCGCAGTCTATCGTAAAAACTGCTAACGAGCGAATAAGTCTAACACGGTAGGGCATCGCCTACGCGCTGGCCCAGACCGGAGAGGCGCTGATGGCCGCCCCGCCCAACGCCGCGGCCGGGCGGATGACGCTTTTCCGCATGGCTTATTTATGCTTACAGAGTAAGAATCCGTGCTGTGCAAGACCCGGTTAGCCACAACCCCATGCGCCGCGCCCTAGCCGTTTTTCTTTCCGCCATCATTCTGCGCGTAGCAAAACGTAGTTGCAGAATCTAGCACCCGCCCCATCTGCCCGCCGGAAAACCGCGAATGGGCGCTAATACACGTAAATAAACCCAAAATAACCGCTCGGTAAATTAGCGTTTATTCGCGTTCATTAGCGGTTCTTGTATTGAACGGTATTTCCGGGAATGCGCCGCTGTAGGGGCGGGTTTCAAACCCGCCCAGACCGTGGCCAATCCAAAATAGGTATTGGTTATGCCGAAAAGAGGGCAGGTTTGAAACCTGCCCCTACGATGCGCAAAAAACGAAACGCCCCGGTTGTCATGGTGGGTTTTTGTAGGGGTGGGTTTCAAACCCGCCCTTGCCTAAACCCTGCCATCCCGCCGTTGTGGCTTGCTACGGCGCTGTGCGCCTTGCAATGACGGGGGGGGTGTTCGTTTGTCGTGGGTTGGGGAAGAAGGGCGGGGTTGAAAGCCGCCCCTACAAAAATCCCTATCGGGTATGAAAGACTACTTTTGTTATCTTTATGGCGTAACAACTCCTTAAAAATGCTACTTATTACACATACCCTATAAAAATAACGAAAAGAGTTTTAGAAAAATGACGGAATTCATATTGTTTGCCCCTGTAAATCATAAAAAGTAGCGGGCATGCGCTTTTGGGCTGATTGTGAGCCTGTGTTGTGGGCGGGAGGGAGAGTTGGTTTGGGTACTCTGGTTGTGAAGTGCGGGGCGTTTTGGTACGCATATTGGTTTTTGTGAGTGCCCTTTTTCTGGTTTTCCCTGTTCCGGCTGCCTGTATTCTGAATAGCTAGGTGTCATTATGAACCGCATTTACCGCACTGTTTTTAACCGAACGTTAAACGTTATTCAAGTTGCTTCGGAATTGGCAAAAGCCGTAGGGGGCGCCGCCTTCGGCGCCCCGAAAGCCGCCCAAGACGCCCTGAAAGCCGTCCCGAACAACGCCCAAGGCGCCCCGAAAGCCGCCCAAGGCGCCCCGCAGATTGGGGAGAAGGTTTCACGCGATGATAGGGCGTTTGGGGCGGCGTTTTTTGGGGCGGCTGGGGCGTTTTTTAGGGCGCCTCGGACGTTGTTCGGGACGCATCGGGCGTTGTTCGGGACGCCGAGGGCGGCGTCCCCTACGGTAGCTGCGCTGTTTGCTGTGGTTATGGCTTCCCCCGCTTTTGCCCAGCAGCATTTATTTATACAAGGCGGGGATGGCGGAGCGGGTGACGCCGGGCGAAATACCATTGGGCAGGGCGGCGGCGGCGGGAATGTGTATTCTTCCGCAACCGACAATACTAATGCGGGTGGTTATCCTGCCGGGCAGATTGGTTCGGTCAACGGGCAAAGCTCTGCGCCGGCGATGACGGCGGATGGCGCGGACGGGCAAGACAGTAATACGGTGTCGTATTTGGGCGGTTTCGCTTACGCCAGCGGCGGCGGTGCCGGCGGCAGAAAATCTACCGGCACGAGGGGCGGGGACGGCGGAGACGCCGGGACGCTCGCAGGGGTGTGGTGTCACACCAGTGAAGGTTCCGGCGGTTGCGGCGGTTCGGCGCTTTTGACCGGCGCGGGCAAACTGAACGGCGCGGCGTCGGTGGCAAACATTTCCGTGATTGGCGGCAAAGGCGGCAATGCCGGGCAGGGCACGGTCGGCGACCTCGGAGCGATTGGCGGCGGCGGCGGCGATGCGCAACTCGAGAATGCCGCGATTACCGTGTCGGGCAATATTACGGTTCGTTCCGGGCGCCGCGGAGAGTCTGTGGCATACAGTACCGGACAGACGATAGGCGGGGGTGAGGGGGGCGATGCCACGATTTCCAACACCGATATTACGTTGACCGGCGGCGGCACGGCGCAGTTTAGTGTGACCGTCGATGTCCCCAACGAATACTCTACGGGCAACGCGAAGATGTTGTTGAATTCGCTCAACATGAACGGCAAAGCCTTGGAAATCACCGTTTCCCCCGATAGTGGTGGTACAA
>JAIRPB010000107.1 GCA_031257305.1 Azoarcus sp. | reverse complement strand
AAGGCATCCCGGTACAGGCTCAGCAAATCGTCGGCCCGCGCAGGCAAAGAATGCAGAAAACCCATCCCAGCAAAGGCAGCGGCAGTTAGGAAAATACGTGTGTTCATGAGAACCCTCATTCTTCTTTCAAGGAAAAAGCAATGCGTTTCAACAGGGGGTGTAGCAGGTAGGTGAGCATGGTGCGCTCACCGGTGATGATGACGACTTCTACCCGCATACCGGGCTGTAACTGCAACTTGTGCTCGCCCAGTTTCTTCATCCCTTCTTTGCTGACGGAAATCCGCGCCAAGAAGTAGGGCGAACCGGTCCGTTCATCAACGAGTTGGTCGTGGGAGATAGATTCGACCTTGCCCGGCACGACCAGCGAGGGCGTATGGGCAAAATTGGAAAACCGGACATCCGCTCCCAGCCCCGCATGGACGCGGTCGATGAGATGGGGCGGGACTTGGGTTTCGAGTAGGAGCACTTCTTTTTCGGGGTCTGGAACGATGTCCATGATTTTTTGCCCGGCCCCAATCACGCCGCCTACGGTCTGCGCCACAAGCCCCACGACTTGGCCGCTGGCAGGCGCGCGGATGACTGTGCGCGCGAGTTCATTTCTTTGCGCGGAAAAACGGTCCCGCTCCCCGTCTACCTTGCCGCGAACATCTGCCAGTTCGCGGTCGATTTCTTTTTTGAATTCTTGGCGCCTTTGCGCGATGCGCAAGTTTGTTTCAGCCAGCGTATTTTTTGAACGTTGGATATTGCCCTGTAGCTCGGCGATTATCCCGACAATCTCCGCATTTGAACGTTGCAGGGAAAGCAGGTTGTTTCTGGGGGCAAAACCGTCTTTGACCAGTTCTTCGATGTTCTGCATTTCTTCTTTCAGGGCGGCTAATTGCTGCCGCCGTGCGTCCAGTAAGCCCTGATTGCCCACAATGGACGCCTCAATGCCGGCAACGGAGGCTTCTAGCGCCTGTATTTCGGCGTTAAAGGCCATCCGGCGCGACTTAAATAACCCTTCTTGGTTGGCGATGATGTCAGCCACCTGCTGGGAATCTTTTTCTTTGAGCAAATCGTCATGGAAGCTGATGGTGTCGCGGTCTAGCTGCTCCGCTATCAGGCGCGCTTCCGTTGCCCGCAGGGTGTAATAGCTCTGGCGTGCGCTTTCCATGTTGGCTTGGGCCACGGCGGAGTCGATTTCCACAATCGGGTCGCCCTCGCGCACGATTTGCCCTTCTTTGACATACACGGCTTTGACGATACCGCCATTGAGGTGCTGGACGGCTTTGCGTTTGGTATCGATTGCTACCACGCCGCTGGTGGGAACGCCTTCGTCAAGGGGCGCGAGCGCGGCCCAAAGCAGGAAGCCGCCAAAACCAATCAAAAGTACCCAGAACCCCAACCGCGCCGGGGAACGGGTATCGGTGGGGAGTTCTATTTCTTCCCGTGACTTCGGGATAACAACAGGCTTGGGCGTAAGCGCCTTGACCAACGCATTGACGGCCTTGGACGGGACAAGCGCCGTTGACGCGGAACGCCGGACGGACCGCGCCGACGTGGATTGTTCTTCCGGCACGACGGAACTTTCTTTCTTTTTTCTACGAGTTACAGCGTGGGACATAATTTATTACACCGATTTAGATTTGGCCGAAACAACGGTTTTAACTGTGATGGCCGAATGCGGTACGGCCACCTGCCCCGCCGCCGTTCCCGGCGCGGCGCTGGCTCCAGACATACCGCCATAACCTGTTGAGGGGGAACTGCCGAAGGTCATCCCGCCGCCCATCTGCGGCGGCATCTCCATCCGCACGGCAGCGCCGTCTTCCATGACGAGGATACGTTCCATTGCCGCCATAATTTGCGGGCGATGGCTGATGAGGATAAGGGTTGTCCCCCGTGATTTCAGTGCTAGTACCGCTTGTAGCAGGGCGTAATCGCCAGCTTCATCTAAGCTGGAGTTGGGTTCGTCGAGCACTACTAACCGGGGGTTGCCGTAAATGGCTCTCGCCAGCCCGATGCGCTGGCGCTGCCCGCCAGAGAGAAACCCGCCGCCGTCTCCGATAGGTGTGTCATATCCGTTGGGAAAGCGAAGAATCATCTCGTGGACGCCGGCTTGCTGGCAGGCTTCAATCACTAGTTCTGAATCCATTTTGCCAAAACGGGCCACGTTCTCCGCAATCGTGCCCTCAAACAGTTCCACATCCTGCGGCAGATAGCCAAGGCTTGCGCCAAGCCCCTTGCGGTCGAGTACGCGGATAGGGATGTCGTCAAAGTACACTTCACCTTCCACGTCAGGCCAGATACCTAACAGTACGCGGGCCAGCGTGGATTTGCCTGAACCGGAGGGGCCTTTTACCCCTAGCGCCATCCCGGGCGGGATATTGAGCGTAATCCCGCGCAAAATGGGCCGCTCACGCCCCGACGCGGTGGCAACGATGCCGTCAAGCCGGATGGCCACACCCTGCTCCACGTTGTCTACCGGGATGGATTCGCGTTCAGGGTAAAGGTCGAGGGCGGATTCCAGTTCCTGAAAAGATTTTTTGGCGCCTACCACATCTTTCCAAGCCCTCATCAACGCATCCATCGGAAACGTGGCGCGGCTCATCAGCACGTTGGCCGCAATCATCGCACCGGGTGAAATCTCGTGGTTAATACACAACAGCGCACCTGCCGCTAGGCTGAGGGACTGCTGGAACATGCGGATAAAACTGGTGGCAGACTGCATGCGCATTTGCGCGTCTAGCCCCCGGCGTCCCTGCGCCAGCGCCGCAATGTGCCTACGCATCCAAGAACCGCGCATATTGCCCAACATGCCCATTGCTTCCACCGCCGCCGCATGGCGCATTCTGGATTCTAAGTGGCGCGTCTCCTCCCGCTTGGCCGCTTCGGCTGTTTCCAGAGGCTCTTCCATGACTTGCTTGGATACCCAAGCAAACCCGGCAAGAATCAGGCAAAAAACTATTGAGAGCACACCCAGCCACGGATGGAGCAGAAAAAGCACTGCGATGTAAATAGGCGTCCAAGGCGCGTCTAGTAAGGCAAACAGCCCCGCGCCCGTCAAAAACTGGCGCAGTTTGGTGAGGCTACTGAACAGATGCGAACTATCTTCGCCCCGGTTGCGCATCTCGAACGCGGCGGCAAACACACGCGGGTTGAGCTTCATGTCTAATTGCACGCCGAGCCGCACCAAGAGCCTAGAACGCACCCATTCTGAAAAACTCATGACGCCTAAAAAGAAAAGCAACACGCCCGTAATCACAATCAGCGTAATGTCACTCCGGCTAATGAGGACCCTATCGAAAACCTGCAACATATACAGCGTAGGCGCGAGCATCAGCAGATTGGTTAATGCGGTAAACCCAAAGGAATAAGCAAATTCGCGCCGGAAAGAAAATAGAAAACGGCTCAGTTCGCTACGCTGTGCGAACGTTGCTATTTTCTTTATCCACACAAGGCTTTTCATGCGCTCACCGTACTCGGCTTGGCGGCAGGACGCATACCGACAACCGGCGCACGCTGTGTTTCAGCCGGTTTTGCCCGCTGTGCTGGCGGGCCTTGCAACGCGGCAAGCACATCACTGCGCGGGCCAAACGCCTTGACCTCGCCGCTCACAAGCAACAGCGCCAAATCTGCCATCGCCAATAGGTTTTTGCGGTGCGTGACAACAACAACCGTCGCGCCCGCTGAACGCAGCACCTGCAAAGTATTTGCCAATGCCGCGTCACCTGCTTCATCCAAATTTGCGTTGGGTTCATCAAGCACCACAAGGCGCGGGGAACCGTAAATGGCTCTTGCCAGCCCAACGCGCTGGCGCATGCCGCCGGAGAGCATCACGCCGCTACCGCCAATCCGGGTGTTGTAACCCTGCGGCAAGGCTTGGATATGTTCGTGCAAGCCTGTAATTTTGGCCGCCATTTTGACTTTGGCTGAATCCGGCTTACCAAAACGGGCAATGTTCTGCGCAACCGTCCCTTCAAACAGCGCCACATCCTGCGGCAAAAAACCAACATGCGGACCGAGTTCTTGCTTATTCCAAGTGTAGACATCGACGCCATCAAGCCGCACCGTCCCGCCCATGCAAGGCCAAGCGCCCACCAGCAGATGCGCAAGGCTGGTTTTGCCAGAAGCTGACGGCCCAATCACCGCCAGCATTTTGCCCGGCGGCACATTTAGAAAAACGTTATACAAAATAGGACGGCTTGACTGGGGCGCCCCCGGTGCGCGCGCCGACACGTATTCCGCCACTAACCAGCCCTTGGGCGGGGGTAATGGCAAACCGGGGCGGAACGCGGGAATTTGGGCCAACAAGTTTTTAAGCAAGGTATAGGACTCGCGCGCATTGATAACCGTGCGCCATCCCATAATGACCTGCGTAAGCGGGGCCAACGCCCGGCCGGCCACGATTGAGGCCATCAGCACCAACCCGGGGCTGCCCGTAAAACTCCCGGAAATCAGCAGCCAGCATCCTAATCCGAGCATCAGCGACCCTGAGGCCAGTTGCACAAATTTTGAGAGCGCGCCAAATATCCCGGCACGGTCGGACGCCATAGCCTGCTGGGACAAAAGCCCTTTTTGCAGGTTGAGCCAACGCTGGCGCAACCCCTCGGTCATCCCCATCGCTTGGACGACCTCGCCGTTTTTCAGCGACGAGTCAATGAACATCTGCGCTTGCATCGACAACACATTGGCTTTTGCCAGAGGCGCGTCAGACTGCCGTTTGTTAACAAAAGTAATCACGCCCTGAAGCGCCGCGCTGGCCAAGCCAAACCAGCCCAACACCGTATCAATCCAAAAAATGACCACAATGAGCAAAATCGCCATCGGGACATCCAGCAGGCCCGCCATAACCGGGCTACAGATGAATTCCCGCACGGTCGCAAAATCCATCAGCCCCCGCTGTCCCATTGACCGCGCCCCCAGCAGGTTGGCCCGGAACACCGCCTCATAGACGCGGGAGGACATCGCTACGTCAAACCCCTCTGCCGCCTGCCGCAACACGCACTGCCGCGCCCACTGCAAAACCTCCAGCACCACATAAATTACCGCCAGTAACAACGTCAGCATCAGCAGCGTAGTGTGGCTACGGCTGTTCACCACGCGGTCGTACACTTCAAGCATGTAAAGAGAAGGCGAGAGCATCAGCGCCCCAATGACGACGCTAAATAGCGCGGCCCGCATAAAAGCGGGCTTCTGCCCGATTAAAGCAGCTTGGGTTTCAGAAGCGGGAGCCGGAGCACTCATTTTTTATCGCGCAAAAAAATCTGGCTCAAAACACACCCATAACATTTGCCGTTATTGCGACAACATATGCAGAAGAAAATTTGCTACTCATAACGAAATGCCAATACTAAAACGGGAAGTACAGTAACGATACCGAAATGCCCCCGTAAACGCCATAGCAAGAACCTCCTCTATCTCTCCCAAACAACAAAACAGAAAACAACAAAAAGGCCATACCCTGTGTTCCAAAACAAGGTATGGCCTGATTGGGTTTGGGCATCCCCGCCAATCTGACGGAGAGCATCCACTTAGCGTTTCGAGAACTGCTTGGCGCGGCGAGCTTTGTGCAAACCAACCTTTTTACGTTCCACTTCACGGGCATCGCGGGTCACAAACCCGGCAGCACGCAAGCTGGCCTTAAGTTCTGCATCGTAATCGATGAGGGCGCGGGTAATGCCGTGGCGCACAGCGCCTGCCTGACCCGACTCGCCGCCCCCGGCTACGTTGACTTTGATGTCAAAACGCTCTTCATTGCCGGTTAGCACTAGCGGCTGGCGAACAACCATCCGCCCGGTCTCACGCGAGAAAAACTCGTCAACCGGCTTGCCGTTGACGGTGATTTTGCCGGAACCCGGCTTGATAAACACACGGGCAACAGCCGTCTTGCGGCGGCCCGTGCCATAGTTATAGGTAACGGCCATCTAGCGGCTCCTTAGATTTCAAGAACTTTGGGCTGTTGGGCGGTATGCGGATGCTGTGCGCCCGCATAACATTTCAGCTTTTTAAGCATCGCGTAACCCAGCGGGCCTTTCGGCAACATGCCTTTAACGGCTTTTTCAAGCACACGCTCTGGAAAACGCTTTTGTAGCTTGGCAAAGGTGGTCTCGTAGATACCGCCCGGATAACCGGAGTGGCGATAGTATTTCTTGTCGGTCGCCTTGTTGCCGGTAACGCGCAGTTTGTCGACATTGACTACGATGATGAAGTCGCCCGTATCAACATGCGGCGTGTAAATGGTTTTATGCTTGCCGCGCAAACGGCGGGCAATTTCGGCAGCCAGACGCCCAAGTATCTTGTCCGCACCATCAACCACAAACCAGTCGCGCTGAACCTCAAGCGGCTTGGCAGAAAACGTTTTCATGTAAAAACCCCGGAAGCACGGCCCGCCAACATGGCTAGCCAGCAAAAACGAAAGCGGCGGATTATAGTAGCCCGCACAGCCCGCGTCAATCATCGTAACAAACTACAAAAAATCGTACAAAAAAACGCAGTCCCCGGAAGGGGACTGCGTTCAATCCACACCAAAACAAGGGTGGAGGAGACACCAAAAACCGCTCGGCGCTTCTGCAAAACAATGGAAACATCAAGCGCCACGGCCTAGACGGGGCGCATTATGAGATAAAACCACATGCCGCACAAGGTTTTTATACGTTCCCGCGATAAGCCTATCTACGGAAAACAAAATTGCTCATTCTCCGACGCTATGGGAAGGGTCAAGAAAATCAACGTGTTTTCCGTTCAGACGAAAAATAATCTCATCCCGGCGCAGTGTTGTAGAACCATCACAAAGAACATCCTCTGCCAGCACCCCGCGCGGGTCGTTGCCGCCGTAGCCGGACAACAAGGAGCCATAAGAAGTCCGCCCGGGTATGGGTTTCCAAGTCTTGTCAGAAAACGGCCGCCAATCGTTGCCGCCAACACTGGCATAGAGCTTGTACTCGCCCGTTTTACAGCGGATACCCTCAAAAGTAGCACTAGACGCGCCCCCGCTCCCGCGCATCACCAGAACGTAACGGACTACGCCGTCTACGCCTATCCCCACGTTTTTCTTGTCGAGCAAAAACCGCCCAAGGGGCTGCGACCCCACGCGAAAAGCCGCTAAATCGCCCGCGTTAGGCAAGGGCGGCAGGTCGGGGTTGATGATTTCAGGCACCTCCGTTGCGCATGCGGCCAACATGAGCGAAGCCGCTATCGCGCAGAACGATTGGGCATTCATCCCGCCTCTCCTTCAACCGTCCCAGACACCGCGCCGTAAGCCCGTGGCGGGTGTGGCTCAACCCGCCGGGAACGAAACAATAAATGCGCCAACTCACTTAGCGCCGATTGGTACACCTCGCGCTTGAACTCAATCACTGAATCAAGCGGGACCCAATAGTTGCTCCAGCGCCAAGCGTCAAACTCTGGGTGTGCGCTGAACCGTAGACAAACATCCGAATCACGCCCTAACAGCCGCAACAGAAACCAGATTTGTTTCTGCCCCCTGTAGGTATCGCGCCACTCCCGCCTAACCCAGCGTCTGGGCACGTCGTAACGCAACCAGTCACGGGTCCGGCCAAGAATCCTGACGTGTTCAGGACGCAAACCGATTTCCTCCTGCAACTCCCGGTACATCGCCTGCTCCGGCGTCTCGCCGTGCTTGATGCCCCCCTGCGGGAACTGCCATGAATGTTCGTGTATGCGTTTGCCCCAAAACACCTCGTCTCGCGTATTGACTAGGATGATGCCGACGTTCGGGCGATAACCTTCACGGTCGAGCATGATTAAAACCTTCAAATTCATAAGACTGCCCCAATTCTTTCATATTTACTGCCACATTTGAAGCCACGACGAGAAGACGCCCTCGGTTTAAGCCGCGTACCCGCGCTAGAATCGCTCGCCTAACAACAACCTTCTGAACCCATTTCCCATGCGTGCCAGCCAATTTCACCTCAATACCCTTAAAGAAGCCCCCGCAGATGCTGAAGTTGTGAGCCAAAAACTCATGCTCCGTGCCGGCATGATTCGCAAAGTCGCCGCCGGTATCTACGACTACATGCCGCTGGCGCTGCGCGCCATCCGCAAAATCGAAGCCATCATCCGCGACGAACTCAACCGAGCCGGGGCGTTAGAAATTGCCATGCCGCTCGTACAGCCCGCCGAGCTTTGGCAAGAAACCGGGCGATGGGACAAAATGGGCCCCGAAATGCTGAGGCTACGCGACCGCCATGAGCGCGATTTTGCCCTCCAGCCCACATCAGAAGAAGTCGTCACCGACATCGCCCGCCAAGAACTCAAAAGTTACCGGCAGCTTCCGCGCAATTTTTATCAAATTCAAACCAAATTCCGTGATGAGCGCCGTCCCCGTTTTGGCGTCATGCGCGGGCGCGAATTCACCATGAAAGACGGCTACTCGTTTGACCGCGACGTTGAAAGCGCCGGCAAAAGCTATGAAACGATGTACGCCGCCTACCGCAACATCTTCAACCGTATTGGCCTCACCTACCGCGCCGTCGCCGCAGATACCGGCGCCATCGGCGGCGACCGTTCTCACGAATTCCAAGTCATTGCCGACACCGGCGAAGACGCCCTCGTCTACTGCCCCCATTCAGACTACGCCGCCAACATCGAACTGGCTGAAGCCGTGCCGCTATTGCCCACCCGCCAGCCCGGCAGCGCCCCGCTCGCCAAAACGGCCACCCCCGGCAAAGAAACTTGCAGCGACGTTGCCAGCTTCCTCAACGCCCCGCTCACCTCCACCGTTAAATCCCTTGTGCTGGCCTGCGATAAAACCTACGAAACCGACCACTTTACGATTACCACCCAAACCACCCTCTGGCTTTTGCTCGTGCGGGGCGACCATGAACTCAACGAAGTCAAAGTAAGCAAAATCGAAGGTCTCAAAGCGGGTTTCCGTTTCGCCACCGAATCTGAAATCACTGAACATTTCGGCTGCAAACCCGGCTACCTCGGTCCCATTTCCCCCTTAAACCCCATACAAGTCATCGCCGACCGCACCGTCGCCAACATGTCTGACTTCATCTGCGGCGCAAACGAAGAGGGCTATCACTACACCGGCGCAAACTGGGGGCGTGACCTGCCAGAGCCTGACATCATCGCCGACATCCGCAATGCCGTTGCCGGAGACCCTTCGCCAGACGGCAAAGGCACGCTCGCCATCGACCGGGGAATCGAAGTCGGGCATGTGTTCTATCTTGGCGACAAATATTCCCGTGCCATGAACGCCACCTTTCTTGACGTTGACGGCAAGCCCCGTTTTTTTGAGATGGGCTGCTACGGCATTGGCGTGACCCGCATTCTCGGTGCCGCCATCGAACAGAACAACGACGCCCGGGGCATTATCTGGCCCACAGCCATCGCCCCGTTTGAAGCGGTCATCTGTGCCGTCGGCTGGGGCAAATCCGAAGCCGTGCGCCTTGAAGCCACGCGGCTTTACGAATCGCTACTCACAGCAGGCGTTGATGTCATTCTTGACGACCGGGACGAGCGCCCCGGCGCGATGTTCGCCGACTGGGAACTCATCGGCATCCCGCACCGCCTCACCATCGGCGAACGCGGCCTAAAAGAAGGCATCGTCGAATACCAAGCCCGCCGTGGCGGTAGCGAACAAGTCAAACTCGCCCCTGCCGAAGCGGCAGGCTACCTCACTGGCATCTTGCGCGGCAAACGCACAGGCACACAGTGAAACGGCCCCGCCCGCGTTTTCTCCCCCTCTTCGCTGCCTGTATTTGCGCGCTCGCCAGCCCGACGCTCCACGCAGGCAAACAGCAAGAAGAGGCTTTAGCCGCCAGCGTGCGCGCCGCCATGCACCAAGCCGTAAGCGACGCGCCGCCCACCCTTGCCATCGAAAATGAAGCCGAACGCGACCTCTGGCTTAACGAAATGTCTCTCCGGCTCGAAAAAAACATCAAAAACATCAAAAACCCGCTCGCCAGAAAAGAACTATTTTCCCCGCACGCCCGCAAAGAACTGCTAACGACCATCCACTACGAAGCCATCCGGGCGGGCCTAGACCCCCAAATCGTTCTGGGCCTCATCCAAGTCGAAAGCCGGTTCAACAAATACGCCATCTCGCAAGTCGGCGCGCGCGGCTACATGCAGGTCATGCCGTTCTGGGTCGCCGCCATCGGCAACCGTGAGGACAACCTCTTCCACATGCGCACCAACCTACGCTACGGCTGCACCATCCTGCGCCACTACCTTGACCTCGAAAAAGGCAATCTCTACCTCGCCCTAGGCCGCTACAACGGCAGCCGAGGCAAACCCGCCTACCCAAACCGCGTCTATGCCGCCTGGCAAAAAAACTGGGACTGGAAACCAACGCTCGCCCTCTCAAAAGCCACCGCCGCCAACGCGCCAGCGGCGCAACAAACACCGCCTACGCCCATCCCCCCTGCCCCCGCAGCACCGCCGCCAGCGCCATCCGCCGCATCGGCGCCGCCTCTCCCGCCAACGCCAGCACCACCCGCCCCAACCGTTTCGCCCCCCCCTCCCCCGCCGCCGCAACAAACCACGCCGACGACGCCCGCGCAAATCGCCGCGCAACCCTCTGAAACCCGCCGGGATACCGTTATCGTGCGATAGGCTCTGCGCTTAAACCCATGCGGCAGATGCCCATGAATGAAAGAGCGCCCCCCAAAGCAACAAATTGCTTCCCTAAAACCTCTCCGCGCTCGCCTTATCCCAAGTTTCCCGATAAAAAAGAGGAACGTCTGTTCCAGCCAATAAATCCTCCGGCAATAAAAATGTGTAACGGTGCGCATAAGTCTGAACCTCTAACTCACTCACGCGCACAACAAGATGTTCTGGCCGGATGTCGCCGGGATGCACAAGCCCGGCCGCCGCAAGCATTTCAGACAAACTCACCAAAGTATTGCGATGAAAACGAAACACCCTTTCGGTTTTATTCGCCACGTTCAAAGCCTTCTGGCGTACTTCATCCTGCGTCGCAACGCCCGTCGGGCATTTATTGGTATGGCAGCTCTGGGACTGGACGCAACCCAGCGCAAATAAAAATCCCCGCGCCGCATTCACCCAATCCGCCCCCAATGCCAACGTGCGGGCAATATCAAAAGAAGAAACAATTTTCCCTGCCGCGCCAATTTTAACGTGCTCGCGCAACCCCGCGCCCACCAGCGTGTTATGCGCAAACAGCAAACCTTCGCGCAAAGGCATGCCCATATGGTCCGAAAACTCCAAGGGCGCCGCGCCCGTCCCGCCTTCTGAGCCGTCCACAACAATAAAATCAGGATAAATCCCAGTTTGCAGCATCGCCTTGGCAATCGCCATAAATTCAGAAGGACGGCCAATACAGAGTTTGAAACCCACAGGTTTGCCCCGCGACAATTCGCGTAACTTTTGAACAAATTCCAGCAACTGCAAAGGCGTATTAAACGCAGAATGCGCGGAAGGCGATACGCAATCCTGCCCCATTGGGATACCTCTAACTTGAGCAATCATCGGCGTTATTTTTTCTTTTGGAAGAATACCGCCATGCCCCGGTTTTGCGCCCTGGTTCAATTTTATTTCAATCATTTTTACGCATGGAAGCGCCGCTTTTTCCGAAAAACGAACCGAGTCAAACCCTCCTTTTTCATTCCTGCAACCAAAATAGCCACTCCCCAATTCCCAAACCAAATCCCCGCCATTTTCAAGATGATACGGGCTAATACTGCCCTCTCCCGTATCATGATAAAAATGGCCTCGCTTTGCCCCCGCATTCAGCGCACGAATAGCATTGGCGCTCAAACTGCCAAAACTCATCGCCGAAATATTAAAAATAGACGCAGAATAAGGCTGCGCACATTGTGTATTGCCAACCGCAATACGAAAAGTCTCCGGGTCAACTCTCTGGATAGGCACAAGAGAATGGCTCAAAAATTCGTGCCCCGTGGCATAAACATCCAACAAACTACCAAATGCCTGTTCAGAAGGCAGATTTTTAGCCCGCTGATAAACCAATGTACGCTGCGCACGGGAAAAAGGAACAGATTCCTCATCTGATTCCAGCAAATACTGCCGAATTTCCGGGCGCACAATTTCAATTAAATAACGGAAATGCCCAATGACCGGATAATTCCGCAAAATACTATGCTTAGTCTGACGCACATCGTATAGCCCTACCAAACTCAAAAAAACAGCCCAAACAAAAAAATCAGTTTGAATTCGTTCAGGTATAAAATAATCCATCACCCTCAACGAAAAAACCCACGCAATAATAAAAATAGCGGCATATACCATAATGCCCCACCACACAAAATAACGCAGGATTTTTGAGCGATTGCTTGCAGAAAAATAAGCCATGACAATTTCCCTCCCGCCAAAAACCAAGCTCATAACGCGCTCATTATATTCGCTCGTCCTGATTCCAAAACGTGAAGATTTATCAAAAATCTAATGAAATATCGATAAAACAAGGGTATTGGAAATTTAACGCAATTTATTCAGGCAGGCTAAACAATAAAAGAAAAAGCCACTACACAACACACAGGCTTAGCAGCAGCAGAACAACGGGATTATACAAGCATCCTAAACACATCCTTAATGTATAATCTGAACCTTTAGGCATAACGAAACCATGACAAGGCTCCGCTACCCGCCCCGCCTCGACGTGCTCTTCAAGCTGATTTTCGGCGACAGGCGCAACCCCGACAACCTCCGGGGACTCCTTGAGGCCACGCTCGACCTCCCCCCGGAGGACTATGACGAAATCACCCTCGTCGACCCGCACCTCGCCCCCGGCTACCCCGGCGACAAGCTCTGCATCCTCGACATCAAGCTCAAGACCGCCACCGGCAAGCTCATCGACATCGAGATACAGCTCTGCGGCCAGTCCCACATCCGCGAGCGCATCCTCTTTTACCAAGCCCGCATGATTAGCGAGCAGATAGGCCCCGGCGAGGACTACCGCCACATCAAGCGCACCATCTGCATCCTCATTGCCGACTTCGCGCTCATCCCCGAAAACAGCGCCTACCATAACCGCTTCACGCTGCGCGACCCGCAAACCGGCGCACAATTCACCGACCTGCTCGAAATCCACGTGCTGGAACTCCCCAAACTGCCCGCCGACGGGGATGGCACGCCGCTGTGGGACTGGCTAAAATTCATCGCAGCCCGCGACAAAGAGGAACTAGACATGCTCGCCGAGAAAAACCCCAAAGTCAGAAAAGCCGTCGTCAAGTACATGGAACTCACCGAGGACGAGCGCACCCGGATGATCGCCCAGTCACAGCGGATACGTGAGATTGACATCGAGGTGATGAAACAAGACGCCGTGGAGCAGGGGCGCACGGAAGGCCGCGACGAAGCTACGCTTTCCATCGCTCGCAGCCTACTGGCCGAGGCGATGCCGATTGAGAAAATCATGCGCATTACCGGCCTCTAGCACGAACAAGTCAAGGCGCTTATGCACTAGCTAAAATTCCTCGCCGCCCGCGACAAAATGGAAATGGACATGCTCGCCGAGAAATACCCTAAAGCCAGAAAAACCGTCATTAAGTGCATGGAACTCACCGAGGACGAGCGCACCCGGATGATCGCCCAGTCACGGCGGATACGTGAGATTGACATCGAGGTGATGAAACAAGACGCCGCAGAGCAGGGACTTAAGCAAGGACTTGAAAAAGGGCGCACGGAAGGCCGCAATGAAGCCGTGCTTTCCATCGCCCGCAACCTGCTGGCCGAGGCGATGCCAATTGAGAAAATCATGCGCATTACCGGGATATCGCACGAGCAGGCCAAGGCGCTCATGCACTAAACCGACCCAGCCGGGGTTAACGGGGTTGGAACCCAAACCTTTCGCTGACAGAAAGCTCATGCCGAGGCTGGCATAGGGCGTGAAGATGCCCCGTGCCGTGCACGGCAACACAAATGGCTATGCCGCTTCCAGCGGAAAACCTCAATCGGGCAGATTCAAATGAGTGAATGGCCGGAGACTATCGCGGCGGCATCTTTTTCGCTGATGCGTACTGTGGCGCAACGGATGACGTGTGCAATTAACCAGTCTTTTAGGCGTTGTGCGCCGTCGTCCTCGAAATGGGTAATGCGGCAGCCTATAGAGAGCGCGTCTTTGCCAAATACGCCGACCGCTTCGGCGCGGCCTTGGATAATGTCGGGGATGCCTTGGCGCTGGAGCGTGAAATCGAACTGCGTCCCTTTGGGCATCCGCGTTGTGGCGGCTAGCGCAAACCCTTTGAGGGATAAGTCGTCAAGCGGGAAACTTTCTTCCCCGATGCACGCCCAGAAACACGGCTCGCCGTGCAGGCGCGCCACAAACCGCTGGTGGATGCGGCGCTCGTCCGCGCCGCTGTCTGATGGGGCGGCAGGGGCTTCCTGCGTTCTCCCGGCGTCAGGCTTTTTAGGAGGTTGGGCGGAAAAGTCGGTTGTGATAAAAGCGGGAAATTTGAATGGCATTTTTGGGAGCCGTTGCCATTTTAGGGAACCTGTTTCCGGCGGACTTTATCAATCAATTGGTCCACAACGCGGAGCGTATTTTCGCGGCCTTTTGCCAGACTCATGGAGGTTAAGAACCGCCCGCCTACCGCCATCGTGGGTACCGCGTCGACTCTGTAGCTTTGGTATAGCTGTTTGGTGCGCTGTACTTGGGTTTGTACCCCGAAAGACTGGTAGGCATCCATGAAAGCGGGAACGTCTAATTTGTGACGCCCCACCCATTCGCGCACGGTTTCCGGCCGGTTGAGCGGGAGACGCTCTTCTTGGACGGCGGCGAAAATTTTTTCGTGCAAATCAAGCCGTTTCACTGCCTGAAGCGCGTAGTACAGCCGGCCCAATTCTTCAAGCGCCGGATTCCAAGGGGCAGGAACACGCGAAAAGGCTACGTCATCCGGCAGTTTTTCAAGCCATTTTGATAGCGCCGGGTCGAAGTCACGGCAATGGTTGCAGGCGTAGTGGAAAAACTCTAGCACTTCAATTTTGCCGCCCGCCTCTACCGACACGGGGTTTTTCAACACGGTGAAAGTGCCCGGTTCTTGTCCCAAAGCACGGATGGACGGGCTGGCAAAGAGCGCGAGCGCACCGAGTTGTTGCAGGGCATGGCGCCGGTTGATGTTCATATCGTGACTCCGGTATTTGTTTAGTTGGAAACTTCTTCAGCAACGGTAAAGCCGCCCGCAGAGAGGCGGGCGCGCATGGCTTTGACATCTTCTTTGTTGGTAAATGGCCCAATGCGGATGCGATGTACCACGCGGCCATCAGGGAGCTGCGCCCGCTGGGTAACGGGGTCTAGCCCCATTAACAGCAATTGCGCTTTGAGGTCATCGGCTTGCTCCGCCCTTTCAAAAGCGGCCAATTGCAGGTAAGTCTGCTTCACCGCCGGGGCGGGCACAGTGCCCTGCTGGGACGTCTGCCCTTGAGTTTGGACGGACGGGCGCGGCGGGACGGATGACGCGCTTTCTCCTTTGGGCAGTTCGTTAAAGAAGGTGAAATTTTGTTTTTCCACGGGCTGGTCCCCCGGCTTGCCGGGAAGCGAGGAAACCTGCGACGTATCGGGTGACGGGCTTTGACCAGACGGCGCTTCAGCTGTCTGCGCCGGTTTTGACTGGGTAAAGGGATTGTCGTCACGGTTGAAGAACAGCACCGCAACGGCCACGATAACCGCGCCGAGAATCATCCCAATCAAAATTCCCATCAGGGTCCCGCCACGGTGGCGCGACGGTGCGTGTAAAGCGTGTGGCATTCTTTGAGGGTATTTCACAAAAAAACTCCGTTTGAAGCGGCGGCGGCGATGCCATCCGCCCCTTACATCGATTCAGGCGCGGAAACGCCCAGAAGCGCCAATCCGTTTGCCAGTGTTTGTTTAACGGCGCCAGCCAGTGCCAGACGCGCTAGTTTGACTGTTTCATCGTCGGCCAGTATACGTTCTTCGTCGTACCAACTATGGAAATCCGCAGTCAAATCTCTTAGATAGAACGCGACTTGATGCGGCGCATAGTCGTTTGCCGCAATTTGCACGGTTTCGGGAAACGCGGCCAGCCGTGCGCACAATTTCAACGCGGGGGCGCTGCCGAGCGCGCCGGTATCCGCCCCGGATAGCGCGGAGATTTTGCCGCCCCACGCTTTGAGCACAGAACATATCCGTGCGTGGGCGTATTGCACGTAATACACCGGGTTGTCTTTGCTTTGGCTTTTGGCAAGGTCCAAATCAAAATCGAGGTGTTGGTCACTCTTACGCAAGACATAGAAGAAACGGCAAGCGTCGTTACCCACTTCGTCACGGAGTTCGCGCAACGTAACAAACTCGCCAGTGCGGGTCGACATCGAGGTTTTTTGCCCGTCCCGGTAGAGCACCGCAAACTGCACGAGCGCCACATCCAAGCGCGCCGCGTCTAGGCCAAGCGCCGTTATCGCCCCTTTCACACGCGGCACGTAACCGTGGTGGTCTGCGCCCCAGATGTCAATCATGCGGTCAAAACCGCGTTCGTACTTGTTGAGGTGATAGGCAATATCGGAGGCGAAATAGGTGTAGATGCCGTTTTCCCGCTGTACCACACGGTCTTTTTCATCCCCAAAGGCCGTGGAACGGAACCATTTCGCGCCGTTCTGCCGATAAACATAACCCGCTTTTTCGAGTCCGAAAACAGCCCGCTCTACCAATCCCGTATCGAAAAGGCTTTTTTCGGAAAACCATTTGTCAAACCGCACACCAAATTCTTGGAGGTCGTCGCGCCCGTCGCCAAGTTGCTCATTCAAGGCAAAACCATGTACCCATTGGTAATCTTCGCCAAGCAGTTTTTTAGCGTTGGCAATCAGCGCGTCCAGATGCTGCTCGCGCTGCGCTTTGGCTTCTTTATCGTCGTCGTCACGCTCGGCGGGCGGCAGGCCCGGCGTTCCCGCCAGCACGTCGGCGGCGGTGACATGCGCAAAACGGTCCCCGTGCGCGTTACGTAGTTCCACGCCCATATCCACCACGTAACCGCCCTGATAGGCATTGGGCGGGAAATCCACCTTAATGTCGAACAGCGCCAGATAACGCAACCATGTGGAGAGCGCCAGAATATCCATCTGCCGGCCAGCATCATTCACGTAATACTCGCGGCTCACGTCAAACCCGGCAAAAGCCAGCACCTCGGAGAGCGACGCGCCATAAGCCGCGCCGCGCCCGTGCCCCACGTGCAGCGGCCCGGTGGGGTTGGCTGATACAAATTCCACCTGCACTTTCAAGCCTTTAGCCGCGCCGCGCCCCCAATCCGGGCCTTGGGCAAGCGCCTCGCGCACCGCTGTTGTTTTGGTTTCTGGTATCAACGTGAAATTGATGAACCCCGCCCCGGCAACCTCAACCTTTTCCACCCATTTTGAAGCAGGCAATTCAGCCAGCAATAGCGCGGCAAGCTCACGCGGGTTGCGCTTGAGCGTGCGGGCCAGCCGCATGGCAACGTTGGTGGAAAAATCACCGTGTCCCGCTTGCTTGGGCCGTTCTAGCAAGATAGGCATATCGGCATGTTCTGGCGCAACGCTCTTCAAAGCGGCGCTAATCAATTCGGCTAACAGGGTTTTGGGGTCTGAATTCATGGAAAAACGGTAAAAGCAGGAATCATTTCGGGCGGCCATTATATCGGCACGGCAGACAGCAACGGTACTATTAGGCATTCCCCCACTGGAGAAAAGCACAATGAGCGACAAAAACCCAAAACCGGAAAATAGCGGCCATCATTGCGAACGCCCGCCCGCCCTGCGGGTGGTCCCGCTCCCCGCCGATACCAACCCGGCGGGCGACGTGTTTGGCGGATGGATTATGTCGATGGTCGACATTGCCGGCTCGGTAGCCGCCCGCCGTCGCACCCGCTCACGGGTTGCCACGGTCGCGGTGAA
>JAIRPB010000087.1 GCA_031257305.1 Azoarcus sp. | reverse complement strand
CGTACCTATAACTTCCTGCTTGACCCGGCAGACCTAGCGATTCGCCCTCCTGCCCCTGTCGTGCCCGTGGCAGTTGCTCCGCCGCCCGTACAGCGGCTTGATACACCGGCGCCACCGCCTGTGCCGGAGCCTGTGCCGGTTCAAGAAGAAGTTGTTTCGGCTCCTGCGCCTGAAGCGCCTGTTCCTATGCCGGAGCCAGCACTGGAGCCAGAACTGGAACCGATAGCCCAGTCTGAAGCGCCTGTGCCTGAACCCGTCATAGAACCACAGCCTGATGCGGCCATCGATACGGAACCCTCGTTAGACCTGACCGAGATTGAGAGCACTGTGCCGCAACAACTGCCGCCTTCACGGCCAGTAGAACCCATTCAGATGGCTCCCCCTCCGTATTACCAAGAAGGAGGCATGGGCGATAGCCATACCGTCCAGCGTGGCGATACGTTGTCGAATATTGCTTCTAACCGTATGCCGCCGGATGTAACGCTCGACCAGATGATGGTCGCGTTGTACCGTGCCAATCGGGCGGCATTCATCGATAACAACATCAACCGGCTCAGAACGGGAGCTATCCTCAAGATGCCGGATCCCAATGAGGTGCGTACTGCCAATCCCCGTGAAGCGCGCCGTGAGGTTCGGGTTCATGCGCGCACTTTCAATGAGTGGCGCGAGCAGTTAGCTACGCAAGTTGCAAACCGTCCGGCGACGCCGGCGGGTGAAAGCGGCGGGAGCACCCGCGCCATCGATACGGTACGGCCTGTAGAAGAGCGTGGGGACAGAGTCGAGATTGGATCGTCTACGACCGGTGCCAGAGGGGGCGATACGGCCCGCTTGCGCCAATTGGAAGAAGATGTTGTTAGGCAAGGCAATGCCTTGGAAGAAACAACTGCCAAGGTCAAAGAGCTTGAGAAAATCAACCGTGATTTGAATGAGCTTCTCGCGTTGCGGAATCGGGAAATAGCGAAATTGCAGGAAGTCTCTAGGGCGCAGCAGGATGCTGCTTTGCCTAGAACGGAGACGCCGCCGCCGTCTGCACCGGTCGTTGAACCGGCTCCCCCTGCTGTACCGGAACCTCCCGTTGTCGTATCTCAACCGGAGCCTTCTGTCGTGACGCCGCCGCCGGAGCCTGTTGTTGAGCCGCCGCCGGCTTTTGTTGAAACCCCGCCGCCGCCTCCAGTCGCGTCGACACCTGTACCTGATCCCGAACCGTTAACGGTATCAGACACTGATTCCAGCGGTGACCCGCTTTTGGATCTTGTCACCGACACAAAAACCTTGGGTATCGGTGCGCTGGTTATTATCCTTCTGGGCGGTTTCTTTGGTTTCCGTTCGTGGCAACGTAAACGTGCGGACATCGGGTTAGATACGCTTTCCCAAGATGCGGGAAGCATTTTCCCCGGTGAGAGCTCTTCAATTTATGGGGATAACGGTGGGCAGAGCGTAGATACCTCCACTAGCAGTGTGATTCACACTGACTTCAGCCAGACCGGTCTGTCCATTGATACAAACGAAGGCGTTGACCCTGTCGCGGAAGCGGATGTCTATATGGCCTACGGGCGCGACAGCCAGGCTGAAGAGATACTAAATGATGCCCTCAAGGCAGACCCGAAACGCGGCGCAATCTATGTCAAGTTGCTTGAAATTTATAGCCAGCGGCAAGATTTAGCTCTGTTCGAGACTACGGCGGCTGAACTCTTCTCCCGCACACAGGGGCAGGGCAGGGATTGGGAAAAAGCGGCGCAGATGGGGCGTCGGCTTGATCCTTCTAACCCGCTTTATTCTGGAAAACCATCATCCGGTCAAGAAGGGAATACTGTTTCAGCGGTGCCGGGGCTTGAGCCTGCCATTGAGGAACCGACGAGGCTTACCTTGTCTCCGGGCGGGAACCCTTCCGCTTCTGGCCCGACTTTGTCCGATTTGGACTTCGGTGCTTCGCCGACGGCTTCTGCGGCCAATACGGGGCAGTTGAAAGATACGATGGTTGTTCAGGGGGCGATGGAAGAAATGATGGCGACGAAAATCGCTCCCCCCGCATCCAAACCCCCTGCCGCGCCTATGGCGGGAATGCAGTCCCGCCATGTTGGACAGAAGCCCGTTGCTGTCGGTGAAGAGGGTATTGGAGTCGATTTCCAATTGAGGCCGGAGGAATCATCTGTCCCAAAAACCGGAAGCCGTATCGATTTTGACCTTCAGTCGTCTGCCGACCCAGGCGCAAAGGCCGGTAGGCAGCCCATTTCCGTTTCTATATCTAGAACGCCTTCGTCTGCTGTCGCGTCCAGACAGCCGGCTCCCAAGGCGGCGAACGATATGGCCGCGCCGCTTGAGTTTGGCCAGCCACCGCAAGCCAGGAAGCCCTCTGGCGACAAAACTGTCACCAGAGATATGACAGCGACGGTCGTGTTGCCGTCTGTGCAGGGAGGCGACGGGCAGGGCGATGACGTAATGATGGATCTCGAAAAGACAAGTTTCGATCCAAACGCCTTGGACTTTGACCTTAATCTTGATATGGAACCGCCTCAACCTTCGTCCTCCGCGCCCGCTAGTAGCAGAAACGGAAGTTTTCAACCTGCTGAGTCGGCAGAATCTGGGGAGGACGCGGGTGAAGTGGGAACCAAGCTAGAATTGGCGCGGGCTTATGAGGACATGGGGGATACCGAGGGGGCGCTGGAGCTATTGCGCGAAGTCGCCGCCGAAGGTAATGCCGCACAAAAGGCGGAAGCCCGGACTTTGATTTCTAAACTCGGCTGATTCTGTTCTGTATTTTCTTGTCTGCCGCCGTTGGGACTGCCCTTCGGCGGCATGTTTTTTATGCACACAGGTTCGATTCTTATCTTGTGGGTGGTGGGGGCGCTCTGCGTACAACGGGCCGAGGGGCTGGCTCTCGCGGGGTTGGTTGCCGCGAGCCTGATTTTGGCGCTTGTCTGCGCAAGGGCGCAATGTGTGCGGTTGCTGATGAGAATCCGAATTCTCTTGTTGGCAATAGGGGTGCTGTTTGCGTGGTTTACGCCCGGTGAAGCCGTTTTGATGGATTGGCCGCGTATTAGCCCTAGCCGGGAAGGTCTGTTGCTTGCGCTCACACATGCGGGGCGTTTAGTTGCCTTGGTGTGCTGGGTAGCGGTTTTGCTTGGGCGCATGACAGCAGATTGCCTTGTGAGCGGCCTTTACGCGCTGGTTCGCCCGTGGGAGGTAATTGGTTTGCCGGCACAGCGTATCGCCTTGCGTCTGCTTCTTGTGCTGCGTTATGCCGATACGGTACGCAGTGATGGGCGAAACTGGCGGGACTGGCGTCAATGGCTAAATCCGCCTTCCGTTGCCGATGTCGGGCCGGTACAGTTGGCGCGGCAACGCTTAAATGCCGTGGATGTTGCTTTACCGATAATGGCGGGGGGGTTGCTGATGTGGTGGTGGCTGATGTGAGAATTGCGTTGGGCATTGAATATGCGGGCGATGCTTTTGAAGGTTGGCAGAGCCAGCCGCACGGCCGCACGGTTCAGGATGTCCTCGAACGCGCGCTTGGGGCAATAGCGGGTGAACCTATCAAGCTGCATGCCGCCGGCCGTACTGATACGGGGGTACATGCAACAGCCCAAGTAGCGCATTTTGATACAGGGGCATCCCGGTCGTTGGCCGCTTGGGTGCGGGGAGCCAATACTTTTTTACCGTTGGGCGTATCGGTCCGTTGGTCCCTTGAAGTCGATGAAGATTTCCATGCGCGTTTTTCTGCTTATGAGCGAAGTTACCGCTACCTGCTTTGCGACGTGCCGGTTCGTCCTGCGGTATTGGCTGGAAAAGTGGGCTGGTTTCATTTACCGCTTGATGTGGAGAAAATGGCCACTGCTGCCGCGCAGTTGGTGGGTGAATATGATTTTTCTTCTTTCCGGGCCGCGTCCTGCCAAGCCAAAACACCTGTGCGGAACATGCTTGAAGCGCATGTTAGGCGTGAGGCGGGCGTTATCGTATTTGACTTTCGGGCTAACGGGTTTCTGCATCATATGGTACGTAATCTCGTCGGGGCGTTGGTTTATGTGGGCAAAGGCGAACGGCCTGTGCAATGGATAAGTGAATTGTTAGCTAGCCGCGAGCGGGCAAAGGGGGCCCCGACGTTTTCCCCGGACGGGCTTTATTTATGTGGTGTGGCCTATCCGCCCCGTTGGGCATTGCCCGATGGCGGGCGTATCATGTCACGCCCTTATTTTGCTGTTAGCTGAATGTCACGTACCCGAATCAAAGTGTGCGGCCTTACCCGGCCAGAAGATGTGGCTGCGGCGGTGAGCGCGGGAGTCGATGCGGTTGGTTTTGTGTTTTACCCGCCTAGCCCGCGCAACATTTCGTTTGACCGTGCCGCCGAATTGGCCGCCTTGCTCCCGCCTTTCGTCACAGCGGTGGGGCTGTTCGTGAATCCTCAGCCGGATTTCGTGGCGAAAGCGTTGGGCCGTGTCCCGTTGCAGCTACTTCAGTTTCATGGCAATGAAAGCGACGCGCAGTGCGCGGAGTTATCTGTAATTCGCGGTGCGGAACATCGTCTGCATTGGATTAAAGCAGTTCGGATGTGCCCCGGAGTCAATCTGATAAAATCTTCCGCCTCTCATCCTCGGGCTTGCGGGTTGTTGCTTGACGCTTTTGCGCAAGGGTATGGCGGTAGCGGCAAAACGTTTGACTGGTCATGGGTACCCGCAGGAGGCGTGGGGCGTCCGTTGGTTGTTTCGGGCGGGCTTGACCCTAGCAACGTGGCGGAGGCTATCCGTAAGCTGCGTCCTTGGGCGGTTGATGTGTCGAGTGGGGTTGAAATTTCTAAAGGAATTAAAGACGCGGCGAAAATCGCTGCGTTCGTTGCAGGAGTCCGTAACGCCGATGGCTGATGTGCAGCAGCAATACTCGCTTCCCGATTCACGCGGGCATTTTGGCCCATACGGGGGCATCTTCGTTTCTGAAACGCTTATGCCCGCGCTGGAAGAATTATGTGCGGCTTACGAGAAGTACCGGGATGATGCGGCTTTTATTGCCGAATTTGAGAATGAACTCAAGCATTATGTCGGGCGGCCTAGCCCAATCTATTCTGCGCGCCGTCTTTCCGAAAAACTGGGCGGGGCACAGATTCTCCTGAAGCGGGAAGACCTCAATCACACCGGGGCGCACAAGGTCAACAACTGCATCGGGCAGGCACTGCTTGCCAAGCGGATGGGTAAGCCTAGGGTGATTGCCGAAACCGGGGCTGGCCAGCATGGTGTGGCAACGGCAACCGTGGCGGCCCGGTATGGCTTTGAGTGTGTGGTGTACATGGGTTCCGAGGATGTAAAACGCCAAGCGGCCAACGTTTACCGTATGAAGCTCTTGGGGGCGGAGGTCGTCCCTGTGCAGTCAGGCTCAAAAACGCTCAAAGACGCGCTCAACGAGGCCATGCGCGATTGGGTTACAAACGTTTCCAATACGTTTTACATCATCGGCACGGTGGCAGGGCCGCATCCTTACCCGATGATAGTGCGCGATTTCCAAACGGTTATCGGCAAGGAGTGCCTCAAGCAGATGCCAGAGTCTTTCGGACGCCAGCCGGACGCCGTTATTGCTTGCGTGGGGGGCGGTTCCAACGCGATGGGCATTTTCCATCCCTATATTCCCTATCAAAACGTGCAACTCATTGGCGTTGAGGCTGCCGGCGAGGGAATTGAAACGGGACGCCATGCCGCGCCGCTGACGGCCAATGCCAAGGTAGGCGTACTGCATGGCAACCGGACGTACCTGATGCAGGACGAGCACGGGCAGATTATCGAAACGCATTCTATTTCTGCCGGGCTGGATTATCCCGGCGTGGGGCCTGAACATGCGTGGCTCAAAGACTCTGGCCGTGCCGAATATGTGGCTGTGACGGATGAGGAGGCGCTGGATGCGTTCCATGTGCTGTGCCATTCCGAGGGCATCATCCCGGCGCTAGAGTCCGCGCATGCGCTGGCTTACGCCATAAAAATTGCGCCACGGCTTAGCCGCGACAAACTCTTACTCGTCTGCCTTTCTGGGCGCGGTGACAAAGATATGCACACCGTGGCCGAGCGTTCAGGCATCCGGTTCTAAACGCCCTGTGCCAAGGCAAAAGTGATGTCCAGAACCCAATCCACTTTTCAGCGATTGCAGACCGAAGGGCGCAAGGCGCTGATTCCTTTTATTACGGCAGGCGACCCCGACGGCGAACTGACCGTGCCGCTTATGCATGCGCTTGTTGCGGGCGGTGCCAATCTCATCGAACTGGGTGTGCCGTTTTCCGACCCGATGGCTGATGGTCCCACCATCCAACGGGCTTCAGAGCGGGCGCTGGCTAAAGGCATGAGCTTGGCCCGTGTGTTCGGCATTGTCCGGGAGTTTCGCAAAAATGACGCGATAACGCCGGTTGTGCTGATGGGCTACGCCAACCCCATCGAGGCAATGGGATTTGCCGTGTTTGCCGAGGCGGCGAAAGAGGCGGGCGTCGATGGCGTGTTGGTTGTTGATTACCCGCCAGAGGAATGCGCTGAATTTACCGCATGTGTGCGGGCTGCCGGGCTTGACCAGATTTTTTTGTTGGCGCCGACTTCTTCAGAACAGCGTTTCCGCGATGTGGCCTTGGCGGGGAGCGGCTACCTTTACTATGTTTCTATCAAAGGCGTGACGGGCGCGGCCCATTTAGATTTTGACGAAATAGCCCGCCGCATCCCGCGCATCCGCGCCGTGGCCGGTATGCCAGTAGGCGTGGGTTTTGGCATCCGTGACGCGGAAAGCGCAAAAAAAATCGGGGCACTGGCTGACGCCGTGGTGATTGGCAGCCGTATCGTTGAAGAAATCGAAGCCAGCCCCCGTGCGCAGGTCTGCACCAATGTTGAAACGTTTATGCGCGGCATCCGTACCGCGCTGGATGAACTCGCCGGAGTACCCTCATGAGTTGGCTTGAAAAACTGCTTCCGCCCCGAATCAAGCGCACAGAAGGCGCGGTACGTAGCAAGTCAATCCCGGAAGGGTTGTGGAGCAAATGTCCGGCCTGTGAGGCGTATCTCTATTACTCCGACCTAGAAAACAACATGCACGTCTGCCCAAAATGCGGGCATCACTTGCGTGTGAAGGCGCGTATCCGGCTTGATTTGTTGCTGGATGCCGAAAACCGCACCGAAATAGGCAGTGACGTGACCCCCGTGGATGCGCTCAAATTTAAGGATTCACGCAAATATACGGAACGCTTGTCTGAGGCGGTTAAAGATACCAGCGAGACTGACGCGCTGCTGGTGGTGCAGGGGACGGTACTGGGCGTACCGCTTGTTGTGGCGTGTTTTGAGTTTGATTTTCTTGGCGGTTCGATGGGTTCTGTGGTGGGGGAACGTTTTGTGCGCGGCGTCAGGGCGGCCATCGAACAGCATTTGCCTTTTATCTGCATTACGGCTTCTGGCGGCGCGAGGATGCAGGAAGGGCTGTTTTCGCTGATGCAGATGGCCAAAACCACGGCGGCGATTACCCAGCTTGCGCAAAGCGGCCTGCCGTTTATTACTTTGCTGACCGACCCAACAATGGGCGGGGTATCGGCGAGTTTCGCTTTTATCGGGGATGTAGTGATTGCCGAGCCGGGGGCGCTGATTGGCTTTGCCGGTCCCCGCGTTATTGAACAGACCGTGCGCGAAAAATTGCCGGAAGGTTTCCAGCGTTCGGAGTTTCTGCTCGAAAAAGGAGCCATCGACATGATTGTTGACCGTCGGCAGTTACGCGAGTGCTTGGTCGGGCTTCTTAACATTCTGACCCGGCAATAGGCGCTGATTGCCCATGCCTGATTTGTGCAGAAACGGGTTGCCGGCCACGCTTGGCGGCTGGCTAGATTTGCTTGATGCGCGGCATGGCGCTTCGATTTGCCTTGGGCTGGACCGTGTCTTAACGGTGCGCGACAGGCTGGCTTGCAACACCGGGGCGGCGGTTATTACGGTGGGCGGCACCAATGGCAAAGGTTCGGTTTGTGCCATGCTTGAAGCCATTTTGTGTGCCGAAGGCTACCGCGTTGGCAGTTACACCTCGCCCCATCTCCTTCGCTATAACGAGCGTGTGCGCGTCAATGGCGCTGAAGCGGGCGATGAAATTTTGGCGGCGGCGTTTGCTGAAGTGGAAGCGGCTCGCGGCGATGTGCCGCTGACTTGGTTCGAGCACGGAACGCTGGCGGCATGGAAAGTATTTTGTGATTCAAAACTAGATGCCGTTATTCTTGAAGTAGGGCTGGGCGGGCGATTGGACGCGGTGAATGTTTTCGATGCCGATTGCGCTATCGTCACCAGCGTAGCGTTGGACCATATGGATTATCTCGGCAATACCGTTGAAGCCATCGGTTTTGAAAAAGCGGGCATTTTCCGGGCCGCCCGGCCGGCTATCTTCGGCGCTCCCCATCCGCCGCAAAGCCTTCTCGACCATGCCGCCGCAACGGGCGCGGCGCTCTGGGTTTGCGGCCGGGATTTTGGCTTTAACGGCAATAAGCAGCAGTGGGATTACTGGCGGTTTGATGCGCCGCCCGCGCAAGGGACGCTAACGAGACGGGGCGGTCTGGCTTATCCGGCTTTGCGCGGCGCCAATCAGCTTTTTAATGCGGCTTCGGTCGTCACCGCGCTTGATACATTGCGTCAGCGCCTCCCCGTGTCAATGCAGTCCATCCGGCAGGGATTGATGCAGGTTGTTTTGCCGGGGCGTTTCCAAGTGCTGCCGGGACAGCCCGCCGTCGTACTTGACGTGGCGCATAACCCGCAAGCGGCAGGCGTACTGGCGGAAAATCTCGGTGCGATGGGCTTTTATCCCGAAACGTGGGCGGTGTTCGGGATGCTTGCCGACAAAGATGTAGAAGGCGTGGCAGGGCGCATCAAGAACCGTATCGGCCACTGGCTGCCTTGTACGTTACCGGGGGCGAGAGGGCTTGACGGCAGTGCTCTGGCGAAACGGCTTTGTGCGGCGGGCGTGGAAGAAAGCAAAATCGAAGCAGTTTTTGGCTCTCCTGCCGCAGCGTTTGCGGCGGTTCAGGAACGTGTGGCATCGGATGATAGAATTGTCACATTTGGTTCTTTCCTAACCGTGGCTGACGTGTTAGGAGCTATCCGTAACCGTTGTTGATGTGTGATAGTTCAAAGAGGTTTTAGTGTGAGTGATTTTCCTGCAAGCGATGCAGATGACCTCGAAATCAGAAAGCGTGCCCGCCGCCGTCTCGTGGGGGCTGTGATTCTGGCCTTGGCGGCGATTATTGTTTTGCCAATGGTGCTAAAAAATGAAGTGCCTTATACCGCGCCTGACGTGCAAGTTTCTGTTCCGGGGCGCGGGGAGTCTCTTCAGACGGTGCCGGGCGTGGATGCCGGGGCGGCCAACATTGAGCCGGATGCCGCTTTGGATGTGCCGGGGGTACGCATCGATACGATTCCGGCCGTGCCCGCTGTCGCGCCGCTCCCGCCCGTGACGGCGCTCGTGCCAGAACCGCCCGCCGTGCCGGAACCTGTCCCTCAGGTTGCTGTGCCGCCCCCTCCGATGCCGCCCGTCGGGCAACCGTCTGGCAGTTCCCGGCGTGAAACCGTGCCGTCCCCGCAATCACAGCCAAAGCCACAGCCGCCACAGCTAGAGCCACAGCGTCCTTCTGGGAAGAATGACGACGCCGCACGGGCACTGGCTTTGCTCAATGGCGCGCCGCCGTCAAACGAAACCGCACATCCCGCGAACGCGAAAGACAAACGTACTGTTTTTGTCCAAGTGGGCGCTTTTGGGGATGCGGCTAGAGCCGAAGCGTTAGCCAAGGAATTGAACAAACAGAACTTTGCCGCACGGGCTGAAAAAGTCGGCAAGGTTACGCGGGTCCGCATCGGCCCGTTGCCCAAAAGCGAGGCAGAACAGGTGGTGGCTCGTTTGAAGTCGAGAGGGCGCAACGCGGTGGTGACATCTCGGTGAGCGGATGTCGGCGATGACGGTTTTCGACTATGCGTTTCTGTCCGTCCTTGGGCTATCAGCCGTGTTTGGGCTGTGGCGGGGGTTAGTGGGCGAGATATTGGGATTGGCGGCTTGGGTGCTGGCGCTGGCGGCGGCGCTTCGCTATATCGACGTGGCAGTGTCAAATCTGGCGAGCATCGTTGACAATCCGCGGTTGCGCGTGGTGGTTGCGTTTTTGCTGATTTTGTTTGCCGTGCTGTTGCTAGTGTCTTTGGTCAAGGTTCTTTTGCGGCGTTTGTTGCGCGCGGTAGGGCTGGGGGCAACAGACAGATTATTGGGCGCGGTGTTTGGCCTTGTCCGGGGTTTGGTGATTTCTTTTGTGCTGGTCTGGATAGGTGGCGTGGTGGGCATGTCGCGTGAGCCGTGGTGGCATCAGTCGTTATTTGCGCCACAGCTAGAAAAGGCCGTTAATGCGATAAAACCGGAGTTGCCGGAAGATTTTTTTAACAAAATCAAGCCGGATTTGCCGGAGGGCGCCGTCGATAAAATACGTTCCGGTCTCCGCTCTGATGCCAGTTCAAGTTCCGGTTCAAGTCTCGATTCAAGTTTTGGTTTAATTTTCAGTTCAAGTTCTAAATAGGCAGGTGTTCCATGTGCGGGATTCTCGGCGTTGTGGCAGCTTCTCCAGTTAACCAATTGCTCTATGACGGCTTGCTTGTGTTGCAGCACCGGGGCCAAGATGCGGCAGGCATTGCAACGGCAGAAGGGATGCGGTTTTCCATGCACAAGGGACCGGGTCTCGTGCGCGATGTTTTCCGCACACGCAACATGCGCGACCTTGAAGGCAACTGGGGGATTGGCCATGTGCGTTACCCCACGGCGGGTTCTGCGTTTAGCGCCGCTGAAGCGCAGCCCTTTTACGTTAATTCGCCCTTCGGGATGCTCTTGGCGCATAACGGCAATCTGACCAACTCCGAGGCGCTCAAGCGGGACATGTTCCTGTCCGACCGCCGCCACATCAATACCAATTCCGATTCTGAAGTGCTGCTGAACGTGCTGGCGCATGAATTGGAAAGTGCCGCTGGCGGCCTAAAACTAGATGATTCGGCGATTTTTCGCGCAGTCGCGGGCGTACATCGGCGTTGCCAAGGGGCTTACGCTGCGGTGGCGATGATTGCGGGGTTTGGGCTTATTGCTTTTCGCGATCCTTATGGCATTCGCCCGTTGGTGATTGGCAAGAACGAATTGCCAGACGGCACAACCGAATGGCTGGTGGCTTCCGAATCCGTTGCGCTGGATACCCTAGGTTTTAAGCTGTTGCGCGATGTTGCCCCGGGCGAGGCCATACTGATTGATATTGAAGGCCGTTTCCGTAGCCGCCAGTGCGCGGAAAGAACCATTGACGCTCCGTGCATGTTTGAATACGTCTACCTCGCACGGCCCGATTCCATCATAGATGGCGTGTCGGTTTATGAGGCGCGGCTCAGGATGGGTGAATTCCTTGCCGAAAAAATGAAGCGCACGATGCCGCACGTGGGCATCGACGTGGTCATTCCTATTCCAGACTCAAGCCGTCCTTCTGCGCAAGAAATGGCGCTGCGGCTTGGGTTGCCGTACCGCGAGGGCTTTGTCAAAAATCGTTATATCGGGCGCACATTCATCATGCCGGGGCAGTCCTCGCGCCGAAAATCCGTGCGCCAGAAGCTCAACACTATCCACCAAGAATTCCGTGGCAAGAGCGTGCTGCTGGTGGATGACTCCATCGTGCGCGGCACGACCAGCCGGGAAATTATCAACATGGCGCGAGAGGCGGGCGCGGCCAAGGTTTACATGGCATCTGCCGCGCCGCCGGTCCGTTACGCAAATGTATACGGCATAGACATGCCGACTCGCGGCGAGTTGATTGCCAGTGACCGTGACGAGTCCGAAGTTTGCCGTGAAATTGGCGCGGACGGCTTGCTCTACCAGAACCTTGATGACCTTAAAACCTCTGTGCGGGTGTTGAACCCCGCGATTAAATTTTTCGAGACATCCTGTTTTGACGGCAGTTATATCACCGGTAATGTGACGGCAGAATATCTAACAGGAATTGAAAGTTGCCGCAGAGACAAGAGCGGTGAAAGAGATTTCGGCCTAATTACCGAGATAGGGGAGGGTAGCGGGCAGCTTGACCTCAATTTGGCCGAGCACAGAAGGGAGCCTTGATTGGCCGGGCATGTTGTGTCGATACAATAAAAATTTGTTAAAAATTTCACAAACCATTCGTTGATGCAGTAAACTTGTCCCCGTCTTCACCCCTTGGGAAATATGCCGGGTGGGTGAACATACATTTTCCATTGTTATTTTCCGCAATGAGGTTTAGTTATTGCGGTGCGCAGAAAGGGGCGAATCATGAGAATGGGGAACAAGCTCTACTACAAGCGGCTGGTAGGTGGTTCTTTAGTTATTCTTGGGATGTTTTTTCTGTGGTTTCTAGCCAAGTCGCCCAGCCTGATGGACGCAGTAACGGCAGTTTTGTTGGCAGTGACGTTGGGAATTTCAATCGGGGCGGCGGCCATTCCGGGGGTTCTAGCCTGTATCGTTGCTTCGTCTTGCCTGATGGGATATGGGCTGGTAGTGCGCAGAAGATATGCGCTTTCGCTTTTTTGGGGCGGTTTTGCCCTCTTCATCTTAGCCGGTATGATGGGAATCGGTATCCATTCCTATTAGCAATTTGTTGCCCGGTATCTCTGGCGTGAAACCCTTCAAACAGCGCATATTCGTTGCGCTGTTTTTCATTGCGGCGTTATCACTGCCTAGCATGATCGCCCATGCGCGAGGCAGCGCCCAACAAGTGCGCTCGTGTTTTGTTGTGAGCGTGACGGACGGCGACACGCTCAAAGCGCGGTGTTCCGGCAAAATCTTGCGGGTTCGGTTGGCTGAAATCGATGCGCCGGAGATGGACCAGCCTTTTGGCCCGCAATCGAAACAAAGCCTCTCTGAAATATGCGCCATGCGTCAGGCAGAGCTTCTCGTCGCACGCAAAAAAGACCAGTACGGGCGGCTCATTGCCCGCGTGAGCTGCGACGGCGTGGACGCTAACGCAGAACAAGTCCGGCGCGGCATGGCTTGGTGGTATCGCCAGCATTCGCGCAGCGCGGAATTGCGATATTTAGAATTTGAAGCCCGCACGTCAGGCCAAGGGCTTTGGTCAAATCCCTTCTCGCAGGAGCCGCCTTGGGAGTTCAGAA
>JAIRPB010000053.1 GCA_031257305.1 Azoarcus sp. | reverse complement strand
GTGGGGTACGGCAGAATCGGGCAAAGCATTGCCCGTGCGCTCAAAGAGCGTGATATTCCCTACGTTGTGGTCGAGCAGAACCGTGAATGCGTGGAGGATTTGCGCAAACAAGGCTATGCCGCCGTCTATGGCGACGCTACCGACCCGGCTGTGCTCATCCAAGCGCACATTGCCAATGCCGCCATGCTGGTGGTGGCCATGCCCTCGCCGTTAAACGTGCGTGTGATGGCAGAAGCCTCGCGTTCTCTTAACCCAGATATTGAAATCGTGGTCCGTACCCATAGCGAGGAGGAATACCACTCGCTACGTGACGAAGGCATTGCGCACACATTCTTTGGCGTGGAGGAACTTGCCAGAAGTATGTCTAGCCATGTGGCTGAACGGTTCCGGCCTGTAGCCCGTCACCCTAACCAACACTCACACACATAACGTACTGGATTCAATATGTCCCCGTCCCGTATCCCCCGCGCACTGCTTGTATTGGCTACCCTGTTGAGTCCAACGCTACGCGCCGCCGAACCGCTTCCCGCGCTCTCCGCCGATACCGCAAACGTAACCGTTTCAGGGCTTTCCTCTGGCGCGTTTATGGCCGTGCAGTTTCACGTTGCGCATTCCAAACAAGTCCATGGGGCAGGCGTGCTGGCCGGCGGGCCGTATTACTGTGCGGAAGGAAGCGCCCTGCGCGCCGTATCGTCCTGCATGTCTCCCGGGTTTTTCACGCCCGTGCCTAAACCCGGCGGGTTGCGGGCAGAAGCCGAAAAACAAGCAGCGGCCGGAAAAATCGATTCGCCAGAAAACCTACGCAGTAGCCGCGTGTGGCTATTCTCCGGGGGAAAAGACAGCGTTGTAAAAACGTCCGTGGTGGAAGCCGCCCAAGCGTTTTACCTGCAATGGCTGCCCGAGTCCTCCATTGCCTTTGAGCGTGTGCCGGACGCCGGGCACGCGATGATTGTGCCCCAAGCAGAATCCGCCTGTGCGGTCACGGCCTCTCCTTTCATCAACCATTGCGCACATTTCGATGCGCCGGGAAAACTGCTCGCCCATTTGCTGGGAGAATTAAACCCGAAAGCGCAAACGGCAAGCGGAGAACTCTTCGCGTTCGACCAGTCCGCATTTGCCGAAAAAGAAGCGGGCATGGCAGAGAGCGGATGGGTCTACATCCCTGCGGCGTGCCGCGCTGGAGACTGCCGTCTGCACATCGCTTTCCACGGTTGCCGCCAGAACGCGGCCGCGTTGGGCGAAGTCTGGCCCCGTCAGGCCGGTTACAACGAATGGGCAGACACTAACCGGCTCGTCGTGCTCTACCCGCAAACATCTAACGCCAAAGACGCAAACGGCTGTTGGGACTGGTGGGGCTATTCATCCTCCGATTACCACACCCAAGCGGCCCCGCAGATTAAAGCCGTGTGGAAGATGCTTGAGCGGTTGGGGGAGAAGCGGCCTTAATCGCCGCACCCTTCATCCTCTGGCGAGAGAAGGGCGGGAGAAAGGGTAAAGTTTTTAACATAGAACGGAGGCATGTTCGGTATAGTGCCGCTATGCCTGAATATTCATTTCGGAAAGTACGGGTACGTTGCCCGCTACCGCTTGGATGAAGATATTGACGAAATCGTGGTATTAGCCATACGGCATGGAAAAGAAGCGGGGTTTGGGGAGTGAGTTTCAAATGATTTCCCTCTTGCCGCATATTTTTTCTTTTCGTATTGTTTTTGCTTAAGCGTAAATCTGGGAAATAACCATTTGCTGCTGGAGAATAGCGAGGGAAGCCGACATGCAGTTTCATGCCGCAACCAGCCGCTTAGGCCACAACTGCCCGTCCTCTTTGAATTGTCCAAGCCCCAGAAACCCGTCCGGCCCATACAGCCGGACGCAGTTTCCGGGGCTTGAGCTTTGTATGGGCAAGGGCTGGCCTTGCAGTATCCGGTGTGCGCACTCGGCGTCAAGCGTGAGTTTTAGGAAATTTGCCGCCAGCGTATCGGCTGGGGCAAGCAGCGCATCGCGCTGTGCGAGGGCGGTTTTTTCGATGGCTTCTAACGTCACGCTGTCCGACAAGTCGAAATCCCCCACCCGGGTGCGCCGTAAAGCGCCAAGGTGCGCCCCGCAGTCCAGCGCCTCGCCAATATCCATGCACAAGCTGCGGATGTAAGCGCCCTTGCTACATGCCACGCGGAGGCTGAAATAGCCGTTCTCAAACGCCAGCAATGTCAGTTCAGAAATCGTGACCCGGCGCGGGGCGCGTTCGATTTCAATCCCGGCGCGGGCATATTCGTAGAGAGGCTTGCCATTGCGCTTGAGGGCGGAATACATCGGCGGGATTTGTTCAATTTCGCCCATAAAACGCGCCAGCACGTCGCGGAGCGCCGCTTCATCAACAGCAACAGGCCGGACTTCCAGCACAGTGCCTTCGGAGTCCCCTGTATCAGTCTGGATGCCGAGCCTCACGCCCGCTTCATAAACCTTATCGGCATCAAGCAGCATCTGCGTGAACTTGGTCGCTTCGCCAAACGCCAGCGGCAACAGCCCGCTTGCCAGCGGGTCCAGCGTCCCGGTATGCCCCGCCTTGCGGGCACAAAACAGCCGCCGCGCCGTTTGCAGCGCCGCATTGGAGGTGATGCCAGATGGCTTGTCGAGCAACAGTACGCCGTCGACG